>NZ_JBFSUL010000018.1:0-81661 GCF_041467395.1 Vibrio sp. 10N.247.310.98
TAGTTCAAAAAAAATCCCCAAGCGTGGCTTAGGGATTTGTGTATAAGAGACAGCCTCATTTGAGGAGCCTTTTTATTGTTCATGTATTTTCCGGTCGGAATGAGTTAAGTGCAATATTGGTATATTTGATTAGCTAGTAAGCGTTTCTTCAAAGACACCCAATTCACGACCAAGCCAGATCGCTCGTACTGTGTGATCCAAAGTTTCTTCACCGCCAGTTACAGGGTGAATAAGCACCGACATATCACCGCGTTCTTGCTCAAGCCATTCAACAATGCCCGACTCTTTGTTCGCAAAGTGAATCTCAAACATTGGCATCTTATGTGGACCAACCAAACGCTGTATTAATGGGAAAACCTCTAATACATCTTTACGTTCCGCTAAAATTTTCTGACGCAGTGTTTCTGCTTGCTCTGCAAATCGCAGAGGGAAATAGATATGACCGTGGTACATGGCACCATCCTTTAGAATTATGATGCGAACAGTTTAACCTGCTTTCTCTAGCAAGGACAGTCAACCAATGGCAGCCGAAGTATTAAACATCATGTAGAAGACTGATCTAGCTGAAATTTCTAGAGCATTCCAACAAAAACGCCACACGTAGTTTCAGTGTGGCGTTTGTTTTTAAGCTATAAAATGCTTTAGCAATAATTAGCGTTAGTAAATTGAATCAACATTCAAAGGACTGTTGTTTGGTTTCTCTAGTTTTAATTGTTCAACCGCACTAAGACCTTTAGAGCTAATTCCGCCACTATAAGACTTCGTGCCATCAGCATTAGTCATGGACGTTTCGCCCACGTTCCAAACTTCAAAGAAGTCACTTAAGTCATAGTTTGAAACATAAGAAGCGCACACCATCATTAGGTCTCCACCAGAAAGCCCAGTCTCGCTAGCACTACAATAGTTCGTATTCGAGTCGCCTTCTCTATCACCTCGAGCTTTACGGTGCATAAGTTTGAACATGTTCCAGCCTTCATCTTCACCATACACATCAGATTGGCTTGCGCCGCGTGTATACCAATCATCAATTGCAAAGTTCGATTTTGCCCAGATTTTTAGCTGACCAAACATAACTAATCGTAAACCTGCATCACCATGTGACCACGCATGTTCATTATTAAGCTCTAGCCATTTAGGTGCTTTCTTAATATCCGATTTAATACGATCCATTTCAGGGTTTGCATTGCGCCCCTCTAACTCCTGCATATACAACGCAAGAAGGTTATTGGTCACTTCTGTACTACCAGCCGCAAGGAAAGGAGCTGATGCTAAGTTGTGACCAACTTCATGCCACAACAACCAATCGTTCACAGGGTTGGTTGGAATGTATGTCCGATTTGCGTTAAAGCTTGAATTCATCACTGGGTAGCCAGAGTGAGCAGCGCCAATCGAAATCTGCACGTCATTCACAAAACGATGGCGGAACGCATTCAGTTCTGGATAAGTGAACCTACGGTGTAAACCAGTGCTTTGTTTCTCATCACGCCCGTAGAAGTCACTTGCCGCTTCAGCGAATCGATTCATATCTGTTGCGAATTGGTTCAAATCAGCGGATTCTAGATTCCTGATTGGTGTAGTGTAAATAAATGAACCCGTATCGATTTCTGCAATTGGTGCGTCTGCCGATTGAATAGTGTTAATCCACTGTCCCTCTTTCCACCAAGCCGCTTTTAACGCGCCATCAATGCTAAACGAGACTTCACCAAGCTCTTTTACTTTCGGTTGAATGTAAATAAGGCCACCATATGGAACCTTGAAAGTTAAGCTCGAACCATTGTAGTCAAAGCTGGTTTGCATACGTGGAGGGCGTTTCAAACTGGTTTCATGATTAGGCTTGCCTGTCAGATCATCCGCCATCATCACAGTGATCGTTGCAGCTACACCATTACTAATCGTCACATCTTGTAACTGAGGAGCCCATAAACCTGTCGATTGATTGTTCCCAGCCGAATACGTGACGCCCTTGCCATCTGTTTGGATAAGAACCGAACTTGACGAAGATGCTCCTGAAGTTCGACCCGGATACATTGTGGTATCAACAACGATTTCATGATCCCAGAATGAGCGCCCCAACATAATGCGAGTCAGAGGTTTCTCCATGTAATTTAATGGATAGCTCGGATTCAACTGTCCCGATAACTCCCCTTCGCCATGAATCATTCCATTAGCGACTAACGACGCTTTTAGGTCAACGGGACACTGTGCATCAATTGTGTCTGTTTGATGTAAGTCTTCGGTATAACAGTTAAGGAACTGAACAGCTTGCTTGAACCCCAACTCATCTTGTATGTCTGTTTCAAAACGGTATGCGTTGTCATTCCACATCCAAACAGACAGGTTATCAAACGCTTGATTCAATTCGCTGTTAGACAGACGCTTACCTTGAGTGCCTTTCGTGCGATAGTAAACCTCGTGCTCGTAGAGTGCTGTAAAGTTAGAACCCAAGTTCGCTGCTTTCACCATACTGTCGACAACGGTTTTACTCACTTCATAGCGGTCGAAATCGGCTCTATGGTAAGCACCACGAACAGTGATGCCGTCTCCAGAACGAGTCTCTATACAGTTAAATTCGTATTCATAGTCGTTATTACAAAGCTCAGTGCCAACGAATGCCGACTGCAGTTCTTTGATCGCCGCTTCACGCTCTTCTGCCGATTCAACAAAGATACGTGCGGATTTTTTCTCCATTACTGTTACACCAGACTCATCAAGCACTGGTTTCCCTTCAAGGTCTAACTTAGTAACCTCATAAGTCGGGATTTCAAACTTGATTTTGGATTCATCCTTGATCCACTCAACCGTACCATCTTGATTTACCGTGAATGGAGGCTCTCCTTGATTATCTTGAAAACGCTCCAGAACCACCATTTCCTTTTCGCTCTTCACGTGAAGATTTGGATACGGCGCTTGGCAATAATAAGAGCTACCGCAGAAAGCTTGGTTTGTCGGCGTAACGTTTTCACCACCTAGTGAAACACCAGCGGCATCCGCCAAGCGTCCAATAGGTTCAGGGTTTGTCGTTTGAATAGCATCCATAAATAAGATATTGCCGCCGTCATTAACATAGTTGATAAGAGCGGTAATATCGTCTTGGCTTAAGTTCGGGTTATCCAAGTCAGCAACAAACTGGTTAGTCATGCCATCTTGAACCAACTTAGGGGGATATGCCTGAAGGATCAAAATCGGCGTAGTACTCGCATCTAAACCATCAAAGTCACCTGAGCCACGCTTTTCTACTGATGCAAAACCATACTGAGGACTAACAAAAAACGTGTACTGCTTACCCATTGTGGAGTGGTGATAAGCCAAATAAGCTTGGTCAATATTGGTGACTGCATTCATCCCATCAATAGGCGAACTATTATTGAACCACTCAAACAAGTTCGAGAAAAACAACCTCATACTGCCTTGGTCATCATGCAGTAGGTTTTCGAACGTCGAAACAGTGCACTGTTGTTTGTTGCTATCGATATGTAATGCGCGATTGGCCCAATAATTTTCTGGGCATGACAGAATACTTGGATATAAGCCATTGCCCATGAACACGACTTTACCTTTGCCTATCTCGCCTGCTGTAACGAATGGAAAACCATAAGTCGCGTTGTCTTCAGAGACTAAAGGAATTGGGGGCATCGAGATGCTTGGGTGTTGTGCGATGTAAGGCTTGCCTTCACGACTCCAAGCTTGTTTCTCTCCAAAATAAAGCTCACGGTTTTTATCAGTTCTTGGCATCATCACAGGGAATGCTCGGTTCGATAAGTTCAGAGCTCGCATACCACGGGTATACCCCGTCGCACCATAAAAACTGCCATTGTCATTGAAAACATGGAATGTGGTGACATTGTGGAAGATTTGCTGCAGAGACTCTGTTACATACTGACCAGAATTCATAGATAAAACGGCAGGTTGACGAACATAATCCATAAACTGAGGCGTTTGGCGCAGCTGCTCATCAATGACTGCCGTTAACCCTTGGCTAAACTGACCAACAAACTCATTAGGAAGTTCGAAGTCTGTACCCTCTATCAGCCCCCCATTTGGCAGAGTTAGGTTGATCAACTCATTTATAACGTTAGGGTAATTTGAAAAGGTATCTTGGACTTCTTCAGATATCTCATAATAACTTACATGATCAACCGCATAGCGCTCTAGTAATGACTGGATATTCGCTTTCTCAACCACATTATTGGTCACATCAGACAATTTATAAGCAACCTGATTACCCGTAATGGAGCCAAACTCAAACGTATCAATACCAAAAACGATTCTGTCGCCCCACAGGTACTCAAAGACTCCCTCTTCATCCGTCACGCCCGTCGCGTTAGCCGAAAAGAAACTGATCCCAGAAATCGGCGTACCATTAGCGTCTGTAAGCTTACTGCGAGTTAACACCTTACCTTCAACACTTGGCTTATAAGCATAGGTAGACTCCGCGTCTGCAGAAACAAAACCAGCGTTAAGGTTATTGTCCGCATTAGGGTCAACCGCAGGAACAACAGTTGTGTCTACGTGTGAACTAGGAGCCTTACCTACTTCATCTGTAGACTCCTCTTCTTTCGATGAAAAGTACGCATCGACAGCATCTTGATCATCAAGCTGCGAGAACACATCCTCAATATCAAAAGCATCCAGCTCTTTTAGACAGATAGCACTTTCAGTCTCACAAACATCAATTGATTCGAGTACCTTGGTAACGTTGTCTCCATGTAATTCTGTCAACTCAAATGCCGCATGAAGCGCATCATTTGAAATCGTGCTTTCTGTAACTTCAGGGAAAGGAGCAGTGAAATCACCTAAAGTAAGGTGACCCAAGGTACAACTAAAACTCACGCCTTGTTTAACACTGAACGTTCCGTTTTCAAGATGAACGCCGTCACAGTATACATCTCCAGACACAAACGCCCCACTCGACAACAGTGAACCTATGTAAGTTGTTGGGGGGATAATATCTGTTGGTGGAATAATGTCAGTCGGCGGAAGAATATCCGTTGGTGGAACAATATCTGTCGGTGGAACAATATCCGTTGGTGGAATAATGTCTGTTGGAGGAACCGTATCAGGGCCGTCACTATAGCTTAGTGAATCGTGATTACACCCGGAAAGAGCCGTGGATATGATAGCCAACGCAATTAAGTTTTTTTTCATTGAGCGAAGTTAGTCGTAATTTAAAGTGGACCGTTATCTTATAGATTTACTCCACCTCGATGACTATTGTTTTTTGTCTTAACCACAAAGACCATTACTCATAAGCGATTGAATAAGAAAAACAAAATGATAATTGAGACTCTCATTCCAATTACAAAACCTCTCCCTACCTTAAAACGGAAAAACGCCATATCTCGATTGAGATATGGCGTTTCAATTAGCCATTAACATTAAGACCGATAGGGTATATCTGCCAAAAACACGTTCAAAAAAGAACTAAGGCTTAAGCTTTAAAACTCGGTCAATGTCTTCTGCAGAGTGGCGCTCTGGTACTTGCTCCCACTCTTCGCCAAATGAACGGTTAACCACTCGGCCGCGTTGGAAGCCTTCGCGCGCTTCTAGTTGCTTCGCCCAGCGCACAACGTTGGTGTATGACTCAACTTGTAGAAACTCGGCCGCATCGTAAATTTTGCCTAGCACAAGGTTGCCATACCAAGGCCAAATCGCGATATCAGCGATGCTTAACTCGTCACCCGCCACAAATGTGTTATTTGCGAGCTGTTTGTCTAACACATCTAGTTGACGCTTAGCTTCCATTGCGAAGCGGTTAATTGGGTACTCTTGCTTTTCATCCGCGTAAGCGTAGAAGTGGCCGAAACCACCGCCTAGGAATGGTGCCGAGCCTTGTGCCCAGAACAACCAGTTAATGGTTTGCGTTCTTGCTGCCCCTTCTTTTGGTAAGAAGTGACCAAATTTTTCTGCTAGATGCATCAAGATAGATGCCGATTCGAATACATTCACGTCTTCGTCACCAGACTTGTCGACAAGTGCTGGTATTTTGGAGTTTGGATTCACGCCAACAAAGCCAGAAGAGAACTGATCAGCCTCACCGATGTTGATCAAGTACGCATCATATTCAGCTTCTTTAACACCCGCTGCTAACAACTCTTCCAGCAAGATAGTGACTTTTTGACCGTTAGGTGTGCCAAGAGAATACAATTGAAAAGCATGGTCACCAACAGGAAGCTCTTTATCAAAGCGAGCTCCAGATTCAGGACTATTGATGTTTGCCCACTTGTTACCACCAGCAGTATCGTTAACCCAAACTTTTGGCGGAGTGTATTGTTCTGACATGATATTTCCTTATTAATATAGGGTCTCACAAACTGATATTAGGTCACATGCCTGCGGTTAAAACCCCTGAATACGATTTATTTTCAAACTGTTAAGCATGGCTTATTCCAGAAAGACATAACCCGCTTAAGCGTTAGTGTGTAGAAGGTAAGTCTGTATTCAAACTTCAATCTAATATCGATAAGTCCACTGCATCATTTAGCAATGATTTTACGAACGACATACCGACAGCTTCAAGAAAGCTGTGATAAAATCGGGATATTACAATTGATAAGGATTTGGCAATGTCTTCTGATTTCACAGGTTCGAGTGCAGCGTATGCTCGCCAAGAGAAAGGCTACCGCGAAAAAGCACTAAAACTGTACCCTTGGGTTTGTGGTAAATGTGCGCGCGAATTTGTTTACTCAAACCTCCGAGAGCTTACCGTTCACCACGTGGATCACGACCATACAAACAACCCTGAAGATGGCAGCAACTGGGAGCTACTGTGCCTGTACTGTCACGATCATGAGCATTCAAAATACACTGACCATGAGCGTTATGGTGTGGATGCAAAAGCGAGTTTAGATGATCATCAGTCAGCGACACACAACCCGTTCGCCGATCTCGCTAAGATGATGAAGAAATAACACACCTTCAGAGTAGTCTTTGGTAGATGGTAACTGCTAGATAATAGATACATAACAAGTAACCCCAGTATGTCACCATACTGGGGTTTCTTTTATCTGCCGTCATAACCAAATAATAGAGTTCAGGTAGGCAGGATCAAAAAAGCCTTCCGAAGAAGGCTTTTTAAGAATCAAATCGAATTATGCTGCCGCTTGCTTGCGAGACTCTTCTACCTTCTTAGCGCGTTGTTTTAGCGTCAATTTATCGCGGTATGCAAACCAAACGTAAGACACAACCACTAAGAAGAACAGGTATGACAATGAGAAAATGAACGGCGATTGAATGATATCGTTCGAGATACCCCAAGAAACACCGATAACAGTCACTGCAATTTTCGCAAAAAAGCCACACATCAATAGCACTAATGCCAACTGTGGGAAACGCGTACTGCGGAATGCAAGCCAGTAGCAACTACCAACTGCTAGAGCCGCAACATAGAAGCCGAATAGGAAAGAGTGAATATGGTCAGCTGCCGCTACACCACCAGAAATTGACATCAATAAAATTAAAAACAGTTTCATAATACTCGCCTCACCATAAGTTGGAAACGCATCCTTTCAAATTTGGAATCTCAGTTTGCATACTATTTTCCCACTTTTTACGGACAACACAACCCCTCCAATCGAACAAAATGTAAGCAAAAGTACTAACAAAAATCACCCTTAACAATTGCTTAACATTCTGTTTTTAATAAAACTCCGTTACTCCTTGTCTCATATGAACAAAGCGCTGTTACGATTTATTTTGTTACACAAATTTAACCTTGGAAATTAATTAAAATTATTTGTAACTCTGTGATATCCGCACGCAATACGCGTCTATTCAAAAACCATCACCTCAAAATCCCTGAAATAATAAGAAGACAGAGCGAAAAAGAACAAAATAGAGAGGTGTTAAAAACATTTCAAAAACCAATGAAAAACAACTTATTAACAAATTGAATTTAATTTACCAAAAATGGAAAAAGAGATTCCAATCACTTTTTAATTGGTTATAATCCGCGCTCTTTTGCGCTATCTGTTGATAAACGCAAACTAATTTTGAAGAAACAATCACAATAACCCGTCTTTAGTTAAGTGGCTCTCCACTAACCGATGACAAAACTGAGAATAAAAATGAGCAAGATTGATAAAGCAACACGTATCCTGCTAGCAGGCTTCTGTATCAACCTTTGTCTTGGCATCCTGTATGCTTGGAGTGTATTTAACAAAGCGCTAGTAACTGAAGCTGGTTGGAGTGCTGCTGAAGCATCTTCACCTTACGCTATTGCGACTATCACATTCTCTGTTTCTCTTCTTGTTGCGGGCATCCTACAAGACCGTATGGGGCCACGTAAGATCCTTATCTTAGGTACAGCGCTTACAGGCCTAGGTATGATTGCTTCTGGTTTCGCTACAACGCCTATGATGCTGAACATCACGTTCGGTATTATAACAGGTGCAGGTATCGGCTTCGGTTACGCATGTCTGTCTCCATCAGCAATGAAGTGGTTCCACTCTTCTAAGAAAGGTATGGTTAACGGTCTTATCGCAGCAGGCTTCGGTCTTGCGGCTATTTACCTAGCACCAGTAACTTCTGCGCTAATCGACAGCATGGGTATCCAAACTAGCTTTATGATTCTTGGTGTTGGTGTACTTGCAATCGCAGTACCTCTAGCAGCAACAATCAACAACCCACCAGCGGATTACACGCCAGCTGAGCCTAAAGTAAAAGCAGGCCAAGCTCCTAAAGCGGTTAAGAAGACTGAAGACCTTACTTGGAAAGTAATGCTGAAGACTCCTCAGTTCTACTCTCTATGGATCATGTACGCATTCGCTGCATCTGTTGGTCTAATGATCATCGGTAACATCACTACAATTGCTAGCGTTCAAGCTAACCTGCCAAACGCAGTTTACCTAGCGTCTATCCTTGCAGTATTCAACTCAGGCGGCCGTGTTGCTGCGGGTATGCTTGCAGATAAAATCGGTGGCGTACGTACTCTACTTCTAGCGTTCATCCTTCAAGGCGCGAACATGGCTCTATTCGCTACGTTCAACTCTGAATTCACGCTAATCATTGGTACGGCTATCGCAGCGGTTGGTTACGGTACGCTTCTAGCAGTATTCCCAACACTAACTGCTGAGTTCTACGGCCTGAAAAACTACGGTACTAACTACGGCGTGCTTTACACGGCATGGGGTATCGGCGGCGCTATCGGTGCAGCAGTTGTTGGCTTCTCAATGTCAAACGGCGAAGGTTACGGCCTAGCTTACACAATCTCTGCAGTTATGATGGCAGTGTGTATTGTTCTAGCAATCATCACTAAACCAATCTCTGAAGCTAAAGTTGCTGAACTAAAAGCATCACAAGCTTAATCAACAGAAAAGATTGAATTTGTTACTGAAGAGCTTAACCTTAGGGTTAGGCTCTTTTTGTATCAAGCGACTTCTCCATTGACGACCGAAACCACTCTTCAGCTCTCCCCCACTTATTATCTCGACAACTTCAAACGACTGGTTGAACACGCTCAAACGCTCTACCCCGATCTTCTGAGTGATGATGAATGTCGTTGGTTGTCCGCATACAAACGTCTTTCTGTTTCAAGCCAATGCCTAATGGTTCGTTTGCTTTCTCGTAAAGGCCGTTGGTTTCGCAGCGATAAACTCAACTATGTTGAGATCCCAGATCTAAAGACCGTACTGCAAGAGCTAAACAGCTCAGGCTTCATTGGGTTGAGTCATCCCGAAGAACAGCATGACCTCGCCATTAGTGAGGTCGAGCTCGGGTTTCACTTGCTCACCAAACCAGAGCTGTTGAGTGTATTCCCCGCCCTTAAGAGCCATAGAAATGCCAAGAAAGACGAGCTGTTGTTACGGCTTGATCAGCAACCTTTTGATCAATTTCAAAACCTCTCTTTCGACTGTATTTACGTCATCGAATCTCAAGTGATTGATGTATTACTGTTGCTGTTCTTTGCCAACACCTATCAAGACTTAAGTCAGTTCGTGTTAAGCGACCTTGGGCTAAACACCTTTGAGAACTACCCATTAAGCAAGCAACACCGCTTCTTCACCTCTAGGGATCAGCTCAATCAATTAATCCAGATGCGCGATATTCAACGCTTGTATTCAGAAGGTGACCGCAAAGATGGCGAGTTTCTGGAACTGCTTTTAAATGCGATTCCTGAAGAATCAGAACACAGAAGTATTGCCAGAAAACGATCGCGTTTGATCAATGATATTGCTCGCGATCTTGAAAGGCTTAATCTAAACGACCAAGCTATCTTTTGGTTCAGACAATCTACACTTCCTCCGAGCAGAGAACGACTTGCACGCATCTATGATAAGCAAGGTACGCTAGACTTAATGTGTGACATTGTCACGCAAATGAAAGCTACTCCATCGGATGTGTCAGAGTTGGAAATCGCTATTAAGCTTGAAGACCGGCTGCTACGGAAACAGGGGCACAAAGTTTCACGAACCATAAAGCCGAGCTGCAAAGAGTTAAAACTGGAATTAGACCTCAGCCAAACTCGAGTCGAGCTTGCGGTAAAGCAGCATTTTGAGAACCAAGGTTGGGACGTCTATTTTTCAGAAAACAGTTTTCTGTGTGGCTTGTTTGGTTTGGCTTTCTGGGATGTCATTTTCGCAGACGTTGAAGGCGCCTTTATCAATCGCTACCAACATCGACCATTGGATCTGTACCATTCAGATTTCGTAGACAAGCGAGCCGAACAGATTGAAGCCGTGTTTCAGACGATATCCAAACATGGGCTGAACCATTTTCTTGATACTTACGATGAAAAGCAAGGTATCGCGAACCCCTTTGTTCATTGGAATTATTTTCCTAAGGCACTCATCGAACACGGCATGGCTTCAATTCCAAATGCCTTGGTTGTAGACCTCTTCAAAGTGATATTGAGTGACTTAAAGCTATTTAGAACTGGGATGCCGGATTTGATTGCGTTCAAGGGCGATGAGTTTCATTGGATTGAAGTCAAAGGCCCTGGCGATAAACTGCAAGACAACCAGTGGCGCTGGATCAAAGAGTTTGAGCGATTGTCTGCCCCCTTCTCTGTTTGTTACGTCAATCAATGAGTCTTAACTCTTAACTCTTAACTCTTAACTGCTAGCTTTTAGCTCTTGGGACTTAAATCTAGCTAAGTCTAAACACCAATTTCTGAGCACTAGCGAGTGACGCGCATCGACAAGTCACTCGCCCCATCAAGATCTTGTCTACAAAATTGTTAGAACATGAGCATTTTCAATCATTTTCGATATAATTATAGAAAATGCCTAATATTTAAATACGTATGAATTTAAAAAAACTCTTCATTTTAGCTTTTGTTAGCGTCTTCTCAGGTTGTGCCGTCTACGCGGGTTTAAACTTCGACGAACTGTTTGGTGAACAACAAGTACGCGATCGCCAAGCGCCTATTCTTTCGGCTCAAGCACAGCACTTCATTGACGAAATAAAGCCCATCATTGATAACCGATGCGTGGTTTGCCACGCTTGTTATGATGCCCCTTGCCAACTCAAAATGTCTTCAGTGGAAGGTATAGACCGAGGTGCGAGCAAAGCACTCGTTTATCAAGGCACCCGCTTAACGGCATCAGCCCCTACTCGCTTGTTTGAAGATGCTTTAACCACGCAAGAGTGGCGCGATGCGGATTTTCATCCTGTCCTCAATGAGCGCATGCAAAACTCAACGGCTAACCTCGATGCTGGTCTTGTTTCTCGTATGTTGATCCAGAAAGAGAATCACCCTCTGCCCGATCAAACCCAGCTTGAAGGTTTCGACTTTTCAATCGATCGCGACCAACAGTGCCCAACGATTGA
The DNA here is from genome assembly GCF_041467395.1 of Vibrio sp. 10N.247.310.98. NCBI lineage: Bacteria > Pseudomonadati > Pseudomonadota > Gammaproteobacteria > Vibrionales > Vibrionaceae > Vibrio > Vibrio sp. 10N.247.310.98. The sequence continues at coordinate 11,767 of NZ_JBFSUL010000018.1, forward strand.
AGAGTACGCTCAATACGAGAGAGATTACCCAACTTGGGGAATGCCTTATGGGATGCCGAACTTAGATAAAACCGAATACGCGACTTTAATGAGTTGGTTAGAAAATGGCGCGTTAATGAACGACCACATTCCGCTGAATGATGCAGAACAAGAGCTCGTTAATGTCTACGAAAGCTTTTTAAACAAGAGCGACAATAAGAGTCAACTTTCAGCACGTTATATCTACGAGCACCTGTTTTTGTCTCACGTCTATTTTTCTGATTTAGCTCAACCAACGCGTTTCTTTACTGTTGTTCGCTCTGCAACACCACCAGGTGAAGCGGTACAACGCATCACGACTCGTCGCCCTTATGACGATCCAAAAGTAGACCGTGTTTACTACCGTCTGATTCCAGAACAAGGCACTATCGTCGACAAAACGCACATGCCTTTCGCACTTAATAAAGAGCGTCTACAAAAGTGGAATACCTGGTTTGTCGACGTAAATTACGAAGTAAAACAACTGCCTAGTTACGACATCGATGTTTCAGCAAACCCAATGACATCATTTGAAGCGCTGCCAGTAAACTCGCGCTTCAACTTCATGTTAGATAACGCGCAAAACACCATCATGGCCTACATCAAAGGACCTGTGTGTCGTGGTCAACTTGCCTTGAACGTAATTAACGACCGTTTTTGGGTTTTCTTCATCGACCCAGAGAAAGCCGATGTTCCTGAAATCAACGCCTTCTACGCAAGTCAAAAGAAAAATTTAAAGCTACCTAGCGAACTAAAAAGTAACACCGTACCTGTGACCAACTGGGTAAGATACGCAAAGCAACAAGCGCAATACCTAAACGCGAAATCAGACTTCACTAACCAATGGTTCGAGAGTGGCGTCCACCTAGACACTGGCATCATTTGGGATGGCGATGGCATCAACCCGAATGCTGCTCTCACCGTCTTTAGGCACTTCGATAGCGCCTCTGTTGTACAAGGGTTAGTTGGCACGCAACCTAAGACTGCGTGGATTCTTGATTATGCTCTTCTAGAGCGTATTCATTATCTTCTCGTTGCAGGCTTCGATGTTTACGGCAACTTTGGCCACCAGCTGATTACACGCATGTTCATGGACTTCTTGCGTCTTGAAGGTGAGAGTAACTTCTTAAGCCTTCTTCCTAAAGACGTTCGTCACATTGAACACTCTAGTTGGTACCAGAACCAAAGCGCACAACTGAGTGACTATTTGCAGCGAAACATTGCACCTTTTGATCAGCCGACCAGCGTGGTTTACAAAACGGCCGATCCGAAACGCGAACTGCTTGATATGATCAAAGATAAGCTCGCACCTGTTCTCGATAATCGCTTTGAGATTGTTGAAACAGGTTTTGGTAGGAAGAATGAAGCACTGCTTAACCAAGTGAATTTGATAAAGGGCGAAGGCCTGCGTCATGTGCCTCAATTAGTGATGATCATGATTGAAGGCGAAAACGGCGAAGAGCAACTGTTCACCATGATTCACAACAACGCTCACAGCAACATTTCGAGCCTGTTTAATGAAGAAGGTAACCGTGATTACGCCAATGATGACCTAACCCTCGTAAGAGGCGTTGTCGGTAGCTACCCTGCGGCTTACCTGTCATTAACCGAAAGCGACATTCCGACTCTGGTTAAAACGCTACAGAACTTGAACACGGAAGAAGACTACGTGGCGTTACTTGATAAGTTTGCTGTACGACGCAGCTCTCCGGAGTTTTGGCCGTTCAGTGACCGTGTCCATCGCTGGTATCAACAAGCGCAACCTATCGAGTTCGGCCTGTTGGATTACAACCGCTTTGAGAACCGCTAGTTTTCACGCATAAAGCATAAAAGCAAAAATCCTCTGTCTTGGCAGAGGATTTTTTGTATATGAGAAAGTATCTTAAGTGCTATTGAGAAGCGACGAGTTCTCTATATTGAATCCGATGCTTCCGGTTGGTGTAGCTCATCAAAAAACGCACGCGCGGCGGGGGAAAGGGAATCTACAGGTTGCTTCAACACCACATAAAACTGACTCTTAAGGCTCCACTTCTCGGGCTGAAGCGGAATCAAGGCTTGGTCATAATGGCCACGGTCGATTAAATGAGACGGTAAAAAACTCAGGTGTGTGCCCGCCAAGGTTAAAATTACACCCGACTCGACATGCCAGCCATCAAAAGGCTTTACGGAATCGTACTGCTCAATATTCAGTAATCGGAACATCTCATCTTTGGCATAGCCGCCCATGTTGATACGACAGCCATCCAATGAGAAATCCTTGTCCATGATCTTCTCAGCCAGATCCTTACGCGCATACAGATAACTGTGCTCTTCAAACAGTGGGTATTTATGTTGAAACGCTGATTTTTGATGTGACCCTAGAACCACTATCATCATATCAATCTGGTTCTTTGCTAACTTCTCATTCAACTGGGTGAAATCCCCGACATCAACACTCACCTCAACACTGTTACTGCGTTGGTAAAACGTCTCGATCGCTTTGGGAAGTGGGTTATAAGGCAAAGTGACGGTGTTATCCAAACATCCAATTCGCACATGCCCAGAGAGTTCCGTCTGTACACCTCGTAACTTATAAGCGAAGTCGGTTAAGGTCGATTTTAGTTGGTTCGCATATTTATACACTTGCTCACCTTCATGAGTCAGCTTAAAACCACGTCGACCACGTTGGCATAATGTTAATTCTAAGCTTTTTTCCAAGGCAATAAGCTGATTACTCAGCACTGGTTGACTAATCCCAGTGCTTGCGACCGCCTGATTGATGCCTCCTTGTTCAACAATTTCACAAAAAAGCTCTAATCTACGTAGGTCTCTTTTATCTAACTTATTGTTTGGATTCACTTTGCCACTCACATTTGTTTTTTGTTATGTTTACATCTGATTATATTCATTTATTAACAATAAATACATCAGTATGCTTTATTCACACTTATGGAATAACAATGCATGGATGGCACTATGGCGGCAGAAGCTTACGTGAATAAACCCGAAGCAACACACAGCCACAAAAAGATAGATGACTTCGAGTTGGAACCCGTTCCCGAGAAGGCCAAACGATCTTGGTGGGTCATCAGCCTTATTTGGTTGGCAATCGGCATCGACATTTCGGGACTGTTTCTCGGCTCGATTCTAAGCAGCGGTATTGGTTTTGAAGACGCACTGCTTGCCACGTTTATTGGTTCAGGCTTATTGGCGATCATCGCGATGCTGTGTGCCAACATTGGCTTTCAAGCTGGCGTGTCTACCCCGCTGGTGAGCAGCGCGGTATTTGGCCGTAACGGCGGTAAAATTCTTGGCTTCATCAACGGCATCTCATTAGTCGGCTGGTTCGCATTCCAGGCTGATTTCTTCGCTTTCATCATGGTCGATGCACTGGCGAAATACGACATCATAATTTCACACCTCACCGCTCTTATTGGCGGCAGTGTGTTAATGATGATGACGGCTATCTATGGCGTTCGTGCTTTAGGCAAACTCAGTACCTATTCTGTTCCATTGATGGTGACGTTGATTACCATCGGTTTGTTTATGGCTGCTGATTATCAAGGTGGCGCAGCGCCATCGATTGAAGATCCTTTGACGCTTGGCCAAGCCATCTCTTTTGTTATGTCTATCTGGATTCTAGCTGCGGTTGCTGCACCTGATATTGCTCGCTACGCCAAAACACGCCGTGATGCGATTTTAGGAGCGGGTATCGGTTTCCTCGTCGGCAACAGCGCCATCATTCTTATCGCATTGATCTTGACCAAAATGACCGGCACCGACGACCTAGTCGAAGTCTTCTTCACCCTAGGTTTAGGCATGGCGGCCATTATAGTACTGGTATTCGCACAATGGACCACCAACAGTAGCAACCTAACCTCTGGCGGCTTATGCATGTCGATGGTTCTACCTAAGATTCCGCGCCCTGTTCTGGTTGTGATCATGACCATCGTCGGCATTGGTATCGCTCAACTCGGCATGGTGAACAAGTTTACCGACTTCTTAATGCTACTCAGCGTAACCATTGCGCCTGCTGCGGGTGTCTACATCGTTCAATATTATGTTTTAGATTCGACAAAAATGAGCTTTGAGAACATCCAACAAGTTCCAGCTTGGATGTTTAAAGGCTTGGCTTCTTGGGCATTTGGTACTGCATTCAGCGCTTGTACTGCACCAGAGTTTTTCAACCTGTTTTCGTTCACCAGCATCTCGGCGTTAGACGGCATTCTTGCCGCTGGTGTGATTTACCTCGCCCTAATGAAGCTTTCTCCTTCAAGTGATAAGGAATAGTAGTTGTGATTATTACTGAACAAATGATTGATGATATCGCGCTGGGTGCGACGGTATTAGGTACTGGCGGCGGCGGTGACCCATACAGCGGTGCCTTGATGGCGAAAGTAGCCATTGCAACGGCAAAGCACCCTGTACGCATGATTCCTTTAGAAGACGTGCAAGACGATTGGATGACAGTGCCCTCTTCAATGATTGGCGCACCAACCGTCGCAGTAGAGAAACTCAATTCGAAAGATCAAATGTTGATTGCTTTCGAAGCGATGGAAAAAGCGCTCGGCACTGAAGTGGCGGCAACGTTTCCTATCGAAGTAGGCGGCTTCAATTCATTGATTCCAATTCTCGTTGCAGCACAAAAGAGCATTCCTGTGATCGATTGTGATGCGATGGGACGTGCGTTCCCAGAAGCTCAGATGGTGACCTTCTTTCTTGATGGTCTCCCTTCTGCACCAAACACATTGGCCGATGAGCGTGGCAATGTCGTCACGCTTTATCCGATTGACGGTATTTGGTCTGAAAAGTTTGCGAGACCAATTACCGAACAGATGGGTGGCTCTGCAGCAATGTGCGATTACCCAATGAACGGTAAGAACCTAAAACGCAGCGCACTGCCTGCAACACTGACCCAAGCAATGAAGATTGGTGAAGCGATTAGACTGGCGAACGACAACAATAAAAGTGGCACACAGGCCGTATTAGACATTGTCGGCGGCCATACCATCATCAGTGGCAAGATTGTTGATATTCAACGTGAAACCGATGGTGGTTTTGCAACAGGTGGTGTCGTGATTGAAAAGCTGGCTCAGTTTGAAGATACCGGCGTCGATAACGTGTTTGTGCAGTTCCAAAACGAATTACTTCTCGCGCACAAAGGTACAAGCCGCGCAGACATGAGCCAAGATAACCTGCTGGCATCAACACCGGATCTTATTTCGATCTTGGATCATGAAACGGGTAAGCCAATCACAACCGAACAACTTCGTTACGGGCAGCGCATCGACCTTATCGCTTACCCTTGCGACCCCAAATGGCGCACTGACAAAGGTATTGAAGTCGCGGGCCCGGGTTACTTTGGCTACACCGTCGAGTATCAAACCATTGAACAACTAAAGTTTGCATTGAAGAGGTAGTCGCATGACAAACATTACGCTTGATTACTGCCGTTTGGGCATTGACGTAGGTGGCACCAATACCGACGGTGTGCTGCTCGACGCAGACTTAAATGTGATTGCCAAAGTAAAAACCGCAACCACACATGATGTTTCAACAGGGATCGACAACGCGATTTCTGCGCTATTAAACCAAGCAAACATTGATGGTCAGCAAGTGAAACACGCGATGCTTGGCACGACTCAATGCACCAACGCAATCGTTGAACGAAAAGGCTTAGACAGAGTCGGCATGATTCGCTTAGCGCTTCCCAGTGGTGATAGCGTCCCGCCCCTTTGTGGTTGGAGTGAAGCGTGGCAAAACCTGCTTGGTCAGCACTTCTACCAAGCACACGGCGGCTATGAATATGACGGCCAGTTGATTGCCGACATTCAAGAGTCTGAGATCCGCGAGCTTTGCCAGAAAATGAAAGGCCAAGTGGATTCCATTGCTATCTGCGGAGTGTTCTCTCCCGTCAACGGCGACCAGGAGCTTCAAGCAGCAGAATGGATTCAACAAGAACTTCCGGGCGTGAACCTATCGTTATCCCATAAAGTGGGCAGTTTAGGGCTTTTAGAGCGTGAGAACGCCACTATCCTCAATGCGGCTCTGCAAGGGACAGCAAAACGATTCGTTGACGGCTTTTGCAGTGCACTCATCAATCATGAAATCCACACCACGCCTTATTTCGGTCAGAACGACGGAACACTGATGTCACAGCAGTTCGCATTGATGTACCCGATTCTTACCGTGGCTTGTGGGCCAACAAACTCGATTCGTGGAGCGAGTCACTTAACTAAGTTAAAAGACGCGATTGTGGTCGATGTGGGCGGCACTACGTCTGATATCGGCGTACTGACTCACGGCTACCCAAGAGAATCGAGCTTAGCAGTAGAAATCGGTGAAGTGAGAACCAACTTCCGTATGCCTGATATTTTGGCGTTAGCCATTGGTGGTGGTACCAAGGTTCGCTTTGAACAGCAGCGTATAGAGCTAGGCCCAGAAAGTGTTGGCCATACCTTGACGCAAACGGCGCGTAGCTTTGGTGGTGATGAACTTACGCTCACCGATATTGCACTCAAAACAGGACAAATGCAGTGGCAGGCAGAACATCAACTGAGTGATGAGATTGGTGTTTCAGCCGAACAAGCAAGCAAGATTTATCAACAAATGGTCACGGATGTTGAAGAAGGCATCGATAAGATGAAGACCTCTGCGGCGAGTGTACCCGTAATCATGGTTGGTGGTGGTAGTGCCCTATTCCCAGATCATTTTGAAGGTGTGAGCCAAGTGGTTCGTCCTGAGCACTTTGAAGTGGCTAATGCGATTGGTGTTGCGTTGGGTGAAATATCAGGTCAATTCGATAAGATCGTACCGATTGACCCAGCATCACGTGAAGAGACCTTAAAGGGCTTGGAAGCGCAATCAAAGCAACTGGCGATTGAAGCTGGCGCATGCAGCGATAATGTCGCGATCATTGAACGCAGCGAGATTCCATTAAGCTACCTACAAGGCAATATGGTTCACGTTAAGATCAAAGCTGCTGGACATATCAAGATGGCTTAGAGCCGTTCCTTGAAAGCCTTAATTAGATTCTTATTCGACAATAAAAAAGCAGGTCACTTCTTCATATTAAAACGGAGAAATAGCCTGCTTTTTGTTTTCTGTTCTTATTTTGGGGCTTTCCGCCCAATAGCCACTCTATAGTTGCTCTCGGAGCGCTGCTAACGAGTCTTTCACCAATTCAGGTAATGAGTCTGCATTATCGCGATATTGAAGTAATGGATCCTCGCTCGCTTCAATGCTCTGGCATAAAGCAAACAGTGCAGATAATCCTAGGCTGCCGGCAGACCCTTTCAGTTTATGAGCTAAAGACTTAATTTCACGAGCGTTGTCAGCGGCACTTGCCACAATCAGTTCATCGAGAGTGACTTGGCTGCTTTGGTCAAACAACCCAACAATCTGCACTATTTTTTCTCGACCGAGAATGGCCAAGTCGTCTTTGATAATCTTAGGGTTAATCATCTGCACAATCGGTTCTCCTTGATTATGTTCCGCGTCTTGGTTTGCTCGTTGTGTCGAACTTGCAAATGCCAATGCTGATAAGTCTAGCTCGGTTTCCTGAGGTTTAGAGTTTAGCTGACAGCAAACAGCATCTGACGGATCCGGCTGAGGCAGCAACAGCGTGTGACCGTCCAACTGCTCAACAATCAATTCCGATAATGCTTCCTTCTCTAACGGCTTAGGTAAGAATCCATCAAAGCCAGACGACAAATAGCTTTCCACTTCTTCGTTAAACACATGAGCCGATACTGCGATCATTGGGGGTACTTTTCGAATTACGTCTTCTTCACTTTTATGCTGAAACGCATCGTCTTTGAGTTGTTGAATTAACTCGACGCCATCGCAGTCGGGTAAGTTAATGTCCACCAGCGCAATATCGAACTCTTGCTCACTGAATATGGCTCTCGCTTCTTGTCCGGTTGTCGCAATCACAACCTCGTGCCCCAAGTTATGCAAGAAGCCTTCAGCAACGATGCAGTTTACGGGGTTATCTTCAATCAGAAGTACTTTAGCTCGAATACACGCTTCAATGACCGGTACTTTCGTTTCTATCTTCTCACCGGCTTCAAGTGGCAGTGAGAACCAAAACTGGCTACCCTCGCCTTCTTCAGAATGAACGCCAATATCCCCGTTCATTGCCAACATGATGCTTTTACTGATCGCTAATCCAAGCCCTGTGCCGCCGGTTTTGTTGCGACCGCTATCGGTTTGGGTAAAGGCATCAAACAGACAAGCTTGTTCGTTAGCATCAATACCGACACCTGTATCTGACACTTCAAACATCACTCGATTTTCATCTTCGATATCTAAGCTGATAAAGATATCGACCGAGCCACTTTCCGTAAACTTAATCGCGTTACCGACCAAATTATTCAAGATTTGGCTGATTCGCGTTACGTCACCACGCCAATAGCGTTGCACATCACTTTCAATGTGGAAATCAAAGTTCAGCTTCTTCTCAGCGGCACGCCCTTCCATCAATTGGTAGGTATCTTGAACCATCTGATGAAGATCAAACGAAGCAGTGCGGATTTCTAAATGCCCTGCTTCAATCTTTGAGTAATCCAACACGTCATTCAAAATCGCGAGTAGGTTCTTACCGCTGCGGTTAATGATGTCTGCATAGCCGGATTGCAGCGGGTCTAACCCGGTATCTTTGAGCAATCTTGCAGTACCTAATACACCGTTCATCGGCGTTCGTATTTCATGACTCATCGTCGCAAGGAAAGCGGATTTTGCGCGGCTTGCTTGTTCTGCGGCGTTACGAGCCTTAGCGTGGTTCCCTACCTCGATGTTCAGCTTCTCATTGGTCTTTTGCAGCTGGTAGGTTCGGTCTGTGACCAACTCTTCTAAGTGTTCTTTGTGCTCTTCAAGTTCGCGTTTCGCCTTTGCTTCACCCACCGCAACCACTTGTAGCGCCTGCGCGGTGTTTCTGGCAGTGATGATCGCCTCGCCCATATGAGCCAGCTCATCATTACCCTTTACCGAGATATCAATATTCAGGCGACCTTGTGCGATAGACATCAAGGCCGATGAGTATTCAGTAAGACGTTTAACAACCGAGATATACACCACTCGCCACACGATAAATGCAACGATAACCAAACCAATAACCGAAATCACAGACAGTGACCATTGAGCCAAATTCAACGTGCTGGTCAGCTCATCAACCGCTTTTTTGGTACTGCGGTTTGAATCATCAACCAGTTGGTTAACCGTTGTATTCAGCTGAGAGAACAGCTCCAACGTATTTTGCATCAGAAACTCTGACTTTTTGGTGTTCTCATATTGTTCTAATGAAATATCGAACACGACTTGGCGTTTTCTGAGCTCTTCTAGAAGCTGAGACATCTGCGCTGAACGAGTAGGATCTTCGACCGCTTTAACGCGGCGCGCCATGATTCTTAGGTTGGATTCAAATTCTGATTGGATTTGATGAATACGCTCTAAGTTGGTAACGGTTTGCGTTTCTTCAATTTGGTTAAGCATTTTGAACGCCAGCAAATGCAATTCGTGTAGGCGCTCAGACAAATCAAGGTCAACCTCTACAAGCGCATCTAAGGCTTGGTAGGCTTTATCCGTTTCTTTGGTTTCTAGCAGGTCATAGATATGCGTGACGTTAGCAACCGCAATGGTAGCCGTGTTCAAAACTTGGGTTCGCGTCAACTGCTCTAGCTCTTCGGCCAATAGGCGCATCTCTTCGACACGAGACGACAACTCTTTGCTTAACCAAAGCTTACGCTCAACCGACACACCCAACTCAGCCAGTGTGTTAATAACGCTTTGAACATTGTTTTCGAGTTTATTGAGGAGCTGAGAATCGAAACTGTCGACACCAAGCTCTTTGATATGTTGAAGAAGCGACTCAAGTTGGTCAAACAGTACGGTGCCAGCCCCTTTTCTTTCAGCTTCGTTTCTCGCATTAGAAAGTGTTTGTACTGACGAAATAATACGGTTACTCAACTCAGAAACCTGACGAGCTTCGATCATCGCAGGAAGCGCCGAATCAACGACGTTTCTTTCCGTTTTTGCTACAAAGCTAAAACCAGAAACACCGATCAATGCAGACAATAGAACCAACAGTGCCATCACTAAGAATGAGGCCAGCAGCTTGCGTCCAATACTCGCTGAAGCTAACAACATAAACTCTAAACCTTAAAACGTTCTTCTTTACCCATGCAGAATACGCTATATTTTGCAGTGTTTCTTATCTAAAACCAATAAAACGGCAATTCATGCTATCTAGACCTTTCGCTTCAATAATTCTTCTCTCACTACTGGCCTCAGTGACTACTGTCGCAGGTGCTAGTGAGCCTTTGAGCCCAATAAAACCCGCCAATGCCACATCACAAAAAGAGAAAATCTGTGCCATTTATCCACACCTCAAAGACTCTTATTGGTTGTCGGTAAACTATGGAATGATCTCTGAAGCAGAAAAGCAGCAAGTTGAGCTAAGAGTATTGGAAGCTGGCGGTTACCCCAACGTTGCCAAACAAGCCTCGCAACTGGTGCTTTGCACACAATGGGGAGCCGATGCGATTATTTTAGGCACAGTTTCACCCGATGCATACCATGACAACCTTACTGATTGGGTTGGCTCGACGCCTGTATTTGCTACGGTAAATGAGTTAACCGTCAATGAAGAACAACAGAAGGTATTAAAAGGTACGGTCGGTGTCGATTGGTACCAAATGGGATACCAAGTCGGAGATTTTTTGTCGAAACGACACCCGAAAGGATCAGGCGAAACACCTATCGCCCTGTTACTTGGTCCACAAGCAAGTGGCGGCACTAAGCCTGTGGCACTGGGGTTTTATGATGCGATCAAGTCGAGTGATATCAAAATCGCGATCAGCTATTGGGCAGATAACGATAAAGAACTGCAAAGAAATCTAGTACAGCAGGTGATAGAAGAACCTGATATCCAATATATAGTCGGAAGTGCCGTCGCGATTGAAGCAGCGATCAGTGAGCTACGAGCGGCCGATAAAACCGAAGATATTGGGTTAATCTCAAGTTACCTAAGTCACGGAACCTACCGTGGTTTACTCCGTAACAAGGTACTTTTTGCGCCAACCGATAAAATGGTTGAGCAAGGTCGCTTGTCGGTAAAACAAGCCACGAGTTACTTACGCGGTCAACCTTATGAGGTGCACAGTGCACCAACAATTGAAGCGCTCACCCCTGCAACATTAAAAGATCAAATTATTGCCGACTCTTTGTCACCTTCTGAGTTTCGGCCGGTATTCAGTGTGAATCCATAGTGTTATATTGGCTGAAGAACTCAAAACAATAAAAACGAAACAACAATTTAGGGAACATTCATGCAAAAAACAACGCGCACTATGCCAACACACAAGCATATCGCTTTGGTCGCTCATGACCACTTCAAACCTGAGCTACTAAGATGGGTCAAAGAGAACAAAGAAAAACTACAAAAGCACTTCCTTTACGCAACGGGCACGACTGGTTCTTTACTAAGTAAAGAGACAGACTTAGCAATCAAGAGCATGATCAGCGGCCCTATGGGCGGTGACCAACAACTTGGCGCGCTTATCTCTGAAGGCAAGATCGATATGCTGATTTTCTTCTGGGATCCACTTAATGCTGTACCACATGACCCAGACGTAAAAGCACTGCTTCGTATCGCAAGTGTTTGGAACATTCCTGTGGCCACTAACCGCGCTACCGCTAATTTCTTGTTTAACTCTTCACTGCTTGAAGAAGAAGTAATCATCGAGATCCCAGACTACGAAGCGTACCTAGCTGAGCGCACGTAATCGCACGTTAAATGTGCTCTCTACTGAACAGACTAAAAAGCCTGCATTTTATCGCAGGCTTTTTTATGTCTCGTTTTCAGACATTAAACAGTTCAATCATAAAACAGTGCGAGAGTCTCTCTATTTATCGCTCCACACTGCCATCTCGTTGCCACTTGGCTCTCTGAAATGGAAACGTCTGCCGCCGGGAAAGCTAAAGATCTCACGGTTTATCTGACCACCAGCATCAATTACATCGCGCTCGGTTTGCTCAAGATCTTGGCTATAAAAAACCATCAGCGCCGCGCCATTATCCGTATTCGACGCCAGATCCGCCAAATAGAAGCCGCCCATTAAGCCTTTGCCTTCAAACGCAGAATACTCAGGGCCATAGTCTTCAAAGCTCCAACCAAACACTTGACTGAAAAATGCCTTAGTTGCGGCGATGTCTTTCGCAGCAAATTCAATGTAGTTAATAGAGCCGTGTTCCATAGCAAATTCCTTATGCTTTATGCGTCTGCCTTGTGATATTAGGGCAGGGATTGAAGATCTAATCTTAGACAATCAAGTCAAGTAACATCACTTTTTACGAACAACTGGGTAATCAGAACCATGCAGCTCCTGCACAAAGCCAGAGCCGTCGCCACTGTGCGTGATCCATACTTTCTCTTTTGCCCGCGTCATTGCTACATAGAATAAACGACGCTCTTCAGCATAAGGGAACGCGTCTGATGATTCAGTCAATGCGCCATCAATATGCAGCTGTTTCTTCTTGGTCGGGAACTGTCCTTCGTCAACACAAAGAATAATGACAAAGTCCGCCTCTTTACCTTTACTGCCGTGGCAAGTCATGAACTTGATATCAATGGAAGTGAAGATCTTCTTCCAGTCTTCCAACAACTCTGGCTTGTGGTAATGATTACGTCCAAGTAGCAGCACCGATTTATTGGTTTTGCCTTTGGATTGACGGTTCAGTTGATCAAGAATCTTCTCAACTTCTTTACTTGGCGCACTGTACACCGCCTTCTGCTTCTGTTGCTTGAAGCTGTTCAGTTCTTTCGGAATCTGAATTGGGTTTTCTTGTACAAAGCGATTAGCCACCGCACCTAACTGATTGTTAAAGCGGTAAGTCGTATCTAGGTGATGAATGGTCGAGCTTTCAAAACGATCCTTAAAGCCCGTGGTCAAATCCACATCCGCACCTGCAAACTGGTAAATCGACTGCCAGTCATCGCCTACTGCAAAAATAGAGGCTTGATGCTCGGCTTTAGACTGATTACACAGTGCTTCAACCAAGGCAAGACGATCAGGTGAGATATCTTGGTATTCATCGATCATGATGAACTTCCAAGGTGAGATAAACTTGCCCTTCTCGACATACTGAGTCGCTCGGCTGATCATGATTGAGAAGTCGATATGATTCTGTTCTTTCAGCTCCTTTTGCCACGCGGTTACACATGGCCAACACAGTGAAAGCTCGCTGTTGAGGCGCGTATAGTCTCGGTGATCAATCAGCTGTTGCTGTACTTCTTTTTTGGTTAAACCCGACGCATTCAACTGTTCTAGCTGCTTTTCAAGCCAACCGATCAATTTGAGGTTTGAAACGTGGCTACCAAGCTCATCGTCACCGGTTAAATAAGCGATTGGCCATTTAGACAAATGCTTTTGCCAACGTTTAAAGTTGGTCGGTGTCATCCAGTGCTTCTTCAACCAATCAATGCACCATGCTTGGCGTTGGTTGTCATCGAGCGCTAAAGGAGAAATAACCACACGTTCGGGTTCAACTTGATTCAGTATCTTTAAACCCAACTGGTGGAAAGTGCTGACTTGCACCTTCTCTGCTGATAAACCAATTTTGCTGTCGAGACGTTGCTTCATCTCTTCTGCCGCTTCACGACCAAAAGCGAGCAATAGCAACTCTTCAGCTTGAGCTTGATGGCTTTGCAGTAAATACGCGACCCGAGCCGTTAGAACACTGGTTTTACCCGAGCCTGCACCCGCTAAAATAAGGTTGTGATCATCATTCATCAACACCGCATATTGCTGCGATAAGTTCAGTGGTGACGACTCACATTGCGCAAACAACACTTCCCAGTTTTTTCGCTCGGTCTCTAGCCATTGCTGGTTTCTTTCAGCTTGCTTGATTTCCGTTTCAGATAACCATGGCTGCATTCTTGCGATGCGGTTTGGCATGCGTTGTGCGGCCTCTTCTAGCGTCATTGTCATACTCTCTAAGCCTGAGTTGACCATATCAACCCAAGTGTTGACCTTAGAATGCGGTAGAAAGGCTGGTAATTGCTCAAGACGTGTTAATTCAGCTTCCCACTGAGGTACGTGTTCAGCCAATTGTTCACATTGAGTGTCGTGCCACTTCTGATAAGCACTAACTGACGCGCGTGCAAATTGACGGCATTGATCCCAAGGTAAGCCTTGTACTAACCAACTGCGCTGTGTTCCATCTTGTTGATTAGCAAAAAATTGTAGCGATCCCCAGAACAATCCGCGCTTTATCGCGATCTTGCCACTCCAAATAGTAAATGGGATACGCTCTTCACTGCCTACTGAAGATAACAGCAAGCGTGGACCATCAAGTTCAACCTGATGATATTCATTTTGAATAAAAAACTGTGCAGTCTTGTTAGCGCTTAGCTGCATTGGAGTGTGCTCTTAATTGGGAATATTGAATTTATATCATGATGCAATGAGAATTAATAATATCTCATATCTTATCGACGCTTTCATGACCACCTACGGGCAATTATGGATAAGTATCAAATTCTTGTGCTTGATTTCTGTTAGGATTATGGTTTTTAGTGTGTCAAGTGAGCGACTGTGGACTTTTCAGCCAAATTACGCCTCTATTGGGCGAATAAAACCATAAATTACAGCGTATTAATTCTCATCACTCTGCTCGGCGTGGTGGTGCCTGCTTGGTATTATGGACAAAACACACTGATCACGCCTTTGATCTTAGGCGTTATTGCTGCGGCTCTTGCGGAAAGTGATGACAGCTTTACCGGGCGCTTGAAAGCACTCACGCTGACCTTTATCTGTTTCGCCGTTGCGGCTTTCTCTATTGAGCTTCTCTTCGATACGCCTTGGCTGTTCGCGATAGGGCTTTTTGTTTCAACCTTCTTTTTTATCATTCTCGGGGCAATTGGCCCTAAATACGCGAGTATCGCGTTTGGTTCTCTCTTGGTTGCCATCTATACCATGCTTGGTGCACACGAGAGCACCAACCTTTGGTTTCAACCGCTTCTACTGTTAACTGGCGCCGCTTGGTACTACTTCATGTCGATGATTTGGCAGATAGTGTGGCCAATGCAACCCGTGCAGCAAAACTTAGCCACGGTATTCGATCAAATCGGTAACTACATCGATTCAAAAGCGGAACTCTTCTACCCCGTTTCTGACTTGATTCCCCAGCCACACCGAATCATTGAAGCCAAACTCAACGCGAGTACCGTTAACGCACTCAACATGTGTAAGGCGACGCTACTCAACCGCTCTAAGCGCGGACACATTGACGGCCCTAGTGACCGATTTCTTAACACCTACTTTATCGCACAAGATATTCATGAACGCGTAAGCTCAAGCCATTATCGTTATCAAGAGCTAGCAAAACACTTTGAACGCTCTGACGTGTTGTTTCGATTTAAGTATCTACTGGAAGCGCAGGCCACTGCGTGTAAAGAAGTGGCGAGCTCGTTGAAAGTTGGCGCTGAATACCAGCATGGTGACAAGTCTGTATTGGCACTCGATGAGCTGATGTCTTCGCTCAATCATCTGCACCAACAGAATAATCCTAAATGGAAATCACTGCTGAACCAGTTGGATTACTTATTCAATAACCTAGCAACCGTTGAAAAACAGCTCTCGAATATCAGCAACCCAGATGCAGAGAAGATTGAAGAAGGTGTATTGAACGATACCAACCCTCATACTTTGACGGCAATGTGGCACAAGATCAAAGCTAACTTGCACACCGATTCTATGCTATTCCGCCACGCGATTCGCATGGCGATCACTTTGACGCTGGGCTACGGGATTATCCAGGGTTTTGATATCGAACGAGGTTATTGGATTCTACTGACGACACTGTTTGTGTGTCAGCCAAACTACAGTGCAACCCGTCAAAAACTGACGGCGCGTGTCATTGGCACGGTCGCAGGCTTATTGATCGGAGTACCGTTACTGACTTTCTTCCCGTCGCAAGAGAGCCAATTAGTGTTCATTGTGATCAGTGGCGTGATGTTCTTTGCGTTTCGAATCAATAACTACGGGTTTGCGACCGGCTTTATCACACTGCTTGTGCTCTTCTGCTTTAACCAATTAGGTGAAGGCTACGCGGTAGTATTGCCAAGGTTAGCGGATACCTTTATTGGTTGTGCTCTCGCCGTGCTTGCTGTCATTTATGTGTTACCTGATTGGCAGTCGAAGCGACTGCACAAAGTGATGGCGAATGCGCTCGATTCCAATAAGAACTATCTCGCTCAGATCATCGGCCAATACCGTGTCGGTAAGAAAGATAGCCTAAACTATCGTATCGCTCGACGTAGTGCGCATAATAATGATGCAAACCTGACTGCCGCGATCAGTAGCATGTTGGTTGAACCGGGTAAGTACCGCACCTCTGAAGATGAGAGCTTCCGATTCTTAACACTCAATCATGCTCTACTTAGCTATATCTCGGCTCTGGGTGCTCACAGAACGCGTATTGATGATGAAGCGACACACAAACTGGTGCTAGATGCGCACAGAGTAATCCACCAGCATCTCGACGCTCTAAATGATCAACTCTATTCTCATAAAGAGCATTGTGAAGTGAAAAACGCTTATGACCCGGAGCTGGATAAACGTTTGAGTGAATGGCGAGAAGAAGATGAGAATTCTGTCAAAATGGTTCTACAACAGCTCCATTTGATCTATCGAATGCTTCCAGAACTGCATACCTTAGCGACCAAGTTTGCAGTTAAGGTTAAGATCGACAAGTCGTTTGAAACAGAAGCTTCTTGAGCAACAAACAAAATACCGTAAAAACAAAAAGATAACGCCAATTGCTTATCTTTTGATCATCACAAATATTTATACATTGCTTTACCCATACCCCTAATTGGGTAGAGAAATTACTTACCTACCCTTGTGCCACAAGGGTTGAAGGCGTTTTTACATTGTAGGAATTTTCTGACTTTGATTGACCAAGCCTTAACTTTTCCTAACATTTCTCGGACAAAAAACGACCACAGGAATTTATAGTTGTCTTAGTTTCAAGAAACTTCAAACATCATTTAAAATTCACTTAATCTTGTTTGATTTCCTGAATCAGCAGACTATGCTCTAAAGAGCATATTGATTTGAACAAAGGTCACACTATGAATACACAGCAATTTGAAGCATTTAAGCAGCAAATACAGCTTCTTAGCCCACAACAATTAAAAGCACTTCAGGGTGAGATCGACGGCAACCTTGAAACAGAGAAGCCTTCTTTGCTTACTGATGAAGAATTAAACGCGCTAAATGACCTGTTCAGTTAATAGACAGACATCACTATTTTAGCTTAAGTTCACATTTTCACCGTAAATTTCATCTGTTCACCATTGCGCTCAAAATATCGTCCGCCTAGACTCATTTCATACGTCAATAAAAGGTTCTGATATGTCGATATCTGGTATTCAATCTGGTTACGCCATTATTCAGCAATCCACCAACATGGCTGAAGAAGCCGCAATCGAGCTCAACCAAGCCTCCAAACACGCTCTAGAATCCGACGACACTTTCGAAGCTAGCGATCTCAGCTTTAATCAAATAGAGCCTGAACAAGCCATTTCCTTTAAAGACAAAGAACCTGAACCTGCTTCATCTTCAACCGATTCCTTGATTAAACTGACACAAAGCGCAAGTTATAACCGCGTTGGTGCAAGTGTGGTTGATCGTCAAAACGAAGCCATCGGTAGCCTTCTCGACATTCATATCTAAATTTCGCTCAAATACAGCCTATATTTCGCGAAACTTCGCTGCTTTTTGCTTCAACAACCACACAAACTGTAACTCATTATATCAGGCGCTTGTTTCTGGTTTATTACTCGGTAGAATCAGCGCAAACCAATTTGCTGCACAAACTTTACTTCATACTATTTATGCCAAAACTAAATCTGCATCGCCGTGACTATGTTTCTATTTTAGGAGGCGACATCTCCGCAGACGAATTAGAAAAAAAGCTTCAGCCTCATTTTGAAAAGCCAGTAAATAAGCTGACACCTAGCCCCTACCTGACAGAAAAGAATCTCACACGTCGCTGGACAGCGCTCGATAATGCAGATTCACAGCAAGAACTGCTCGACCCTCATACACAAAGTCAGTTCCAAGCTTATGAGAAAAACATTGAGCACTTTATTGGCACCGTTAAAGTCCCTGTGGGAATATCTGGCCCTTTAAGAGTCAATGGCCTATTTGCTACGGGCGATTACCTCGTACCACTCGCGACCACAGAAGCTGCGCTTGTCGCGTCTTATAACCGTGGTTCTAAGCTGATTACGGCTTGTGGTGGCGCAAGTGCTATGTTGCTCAATGAAGGCGTAACACGTACTCCTGGCTTTGCATTTCAAGGATTAGTTGAAGCCGGACAGTTTGTGGCTTGGGCTGTGACTCAGTATGACCAGTTCAAGATCTTGGCAGAATCAACAACATCACACGGCAAGCTGACCGACATTAATATCAACATCGAAGGTAACCATGTTTACTTGGTGTTCGAATTTCTAACCGGAGACGCTTCTGGTCAGAATATGGTGACCATCGCAACCAATGCCGTGTTTGAGTACATCATCGAAAATACGCCAGTTAAGCCTGACCATGCTTTCCTTGATGGCAACTTGTCAGGCGATAAGAAAGCCAATACCCAAACCTTGCGCAGCGTTCGTGGCAAAAAGGTAACTGCTGAGGTTAATATCCCTGCAGAGCTTGTCGCGAAGTACCTACACACGACACCAGAGAAGATGGTCCAGTTTGGCCAAATGACCACAGTCGGTGGCGCTTTGAGCGGCACTATCGGTATCAACGCCCATTATGCGAATGCACTGGCGGCACTTTACATCGCTTGTGGCCAAGACGCGGCCTGTGTCGCCGAGTCAGCGATTGGTATGACGCGTATGGAACTCAACAAAGAAGGCGGTTTATACGCTAGCGTGACACTGCCTAACCTAATGGTGGGGACTGTCGGCGGTGGTACTGGCTTGCCAAGTCAAAAAGCCTGTTTAGATTTACTTGGGCTGCATGGTAACGGTAAATCACAAGCCCTAGCTGAAGTTTGTGCTGCACTGTGTTTAGCGGGTGAACTATCGATTGTGGGCGCATTTTGCGCAGGCCACTTTTCACGAGCGCACCATAAGCTAGCTCGTAAATAACCTTTATCCAATTTGGCTTGTTCGATTTTGTCGTTCATGCAAAATCACAAGCCAATCTGAATGCGTGAGTCATAAATGGATTACTTACACTTATCTAGGGTGAGCCTTAAGCACCTCACTGCGCTTCATATTATGCTGAACACCCACAGCGTCACTCAGACCTCAGAGCAACTCTGTGTCAGCCCTTCGAGTGTAAGCAAAACCCTGTCTCAGTTGCGTGACATCCTGAATGATGAGCTTTTCTATCGAGATGGTACCAAGCTTATCCCGACTCCCTTTGCTCTGAAGATAGCGCCCACTGTTCACGCAATTCTTTCAAGCATGAATGGACTGCTTCATCAAAAGAGTTTTACCCCTCAAGAGTACCAAGGCAGTTTTTCACTTTCGATGCGTGAAAGTACCTTCGAAGTATTTGCCTCTAAGATAAGTAAAATCACTACTGAACTGGCGCCAAACGCGAAGCTCAACATCTATTCGAAACAACAGCTCGGCTTCGATGCTTTACTCAGTGGCAAGGTCAATTTGATCTTGTTGCCTCATGATATATCTCAGCCGCCGACCGATAACAAAGAGCTGGTTTGGGAAACAATTCTTCCAGATGAAATGGTTTGTTTGATGGGCGCACACCACCCTCTCGCTCAGCAAGAACTGACGGTAGAAGGCTACTTAGATTACAAGCACATTGGGATTTTAGATAACGAACTGTCTCAGCCTTACTTTGAACAAAACTTGGTTCAATGCCACCAACCAAGAGAGATGGCAATATCGGTCGCGGACTTCGGCGCTGCGGCTGTGTTGTGTCACCACACACCTTTCCTGTTCACTTGCTCTAAACAGTGGGCTGAGCATGCTAAACAAGCTCAGGGCTTAGTGAGCAAGCCCTTGCCTTTTGATTACGGTAAGGTGGCGTACAGCTTGGTGTGGAATAAACCCAACATGAATGATCAAGCGATCAAATGGTTGTGTGACCTGTTTTTAGAAGCTTAATATTTTTAGAGACTTAATATCTTTAGAAAGTTAACGTTCTTAGAAGCCTGATTGACCGCCTAAGAAATCTAAAGACTAGGTATAAACCTCAGGAGTTTGCATCGGTCTTTGAACTATGGTGTAGAGCTTATCGTGAAAGCTCTGCATCTGTTTTTCGGTGCATTTCGGCCAATCTAACGCGTCGCCAATGACACCATGATGCTGAAACGCATTCAGCCGAATTCGAATATCACTTGGTAGAGTCTTCAAGTAACGCCCCACTTGTTCAATTTCGTCCTCAAGATCGCTTTTATTTGGGATATGTAGCAACCTAACTTCGTGCAGTTTTCCTTTATCTGCTAAGTAGTTAATGGTTTCAAACACCCTATGATTACCTCTACCCACTAACCATTGATGTGTTTCCAATTGCCATGATTTTAGGTCAATCATCGCGCCATCAAGGTAAGGTAATACTCGCTCCCACCCTTGTTGAGGCAACGAGCCGTTACTGTCAATAAAACACGTTAAGTGTGCCAATTGCGGATCGCTTTTAATCGCTTGAAGTAGCTCGATGATAAACGGCAATTGCATGGTCGCCTCACCACCTGAAACGGTGATACCACTCAGGAAGAACTGATTATGCCTAACCAGTTCAAGTACCTCGGATACCGTCATCGTGGTGATTTTGGGGCTCGACTTATGATCACAAATATCGACGCACTGATCGCAGTTGGTACACGCGACCGGATCCCACTTCACCTTACCATCTACAGAGCTTAATGCGCCGCTTGGACACCCACTTATGCAGTCTCCGCAATGGTTACAGTGATTAATAGTGTGTGGGTTATGGCAGGTTATACAATCGAAATTGCACCCTTGTAGAAACAGCACTAGGCGGTTTCCCGGGCCGTCAACACAAGAAAAGGTCAGCACACGGCTGACCTTCGCTTGTTTTTCTGTCTTATTATTTTTAACCCTAGCCATTTGAGTTGTTAGATCAGAAATTTTCATAATTCACATTGTTCGTATTCGAAACGCACCATACACATAACGCACGCACGTTAAAGCTATTCGTATGTCGGCGACATCTCTAAACTCGCCACGCGTGGTTTACGCTCTAATATGCCCGTGTTCTTCGCAGCTTCGGCACCTAAAAAGGTGGTATTGGTGCGTGAGCCTTGCTCGTCATATTTGGCAATGTCAGACAGCTTAATCATGTAACCCGTCACGCGAACCAAATCGTTTGATGCCACGTTAGCCGTAAACTCACGGTAACCCGCTTGAATCGCACCTTTACACAAATTGAACATCGCTTCAGGGTTAGATTTCACTGTTTCGTCGATGGTCAGAATGTCACTGATGCCCGACGTGTAGAACTTATGGTGACCCGCAGTTGCACGAACATAAGAGACTGGATCCGGTTCGGTTCCATAAGGAATACGGACACCCGGGGTCACATCTTCATCTAGGCTAATACCGCCTTGAGCATGCAGCAGAGCTTTACCTTCTAACCCATACTTCACGTCAGAGCGTTCAACGATCTCAGCCAGCTTTTCAGAGATACGATGACCAAGCTGATTCGCCAGTTCATCGTGACCATAACGCCCTGCTTGACCTTCTTTCTCCAACAAGATGTTGACTGCTTCCGCCATGCCGTAAATACCAAACATTGGCGCAAAGCGATCCTCTTCGATCAAACCTTCTTTGGTTAAGAAGCCTTCGAAGAAGTTAGACTCTTCATGCAAGAAGCGGCTTCGAACGTTCATCAACTCAACCATGATGCCACTGTAGTTCGGCAATACTTGTTGTAAGAAATCAGCACTGTCCTCAGACTTCAACGCCACTTGCTTAAGGTTCATACGCACCAAGGTGTTTGAACCACCCGCTAACGGCAGAGAGTTGTAGCAGCTCACAATACCAAAACGCTTATCGCCGTAAGCCTCGGCATGCGCTGGATAGTTTGCAATATGTGGTTTACTGCATTCACAGATGTTGCTCGCCGCATGACGAAGTAGATCATCAGGTGTCACGGCTGGGTCGTACATAAAGGTTAAGTTTGGCGCGATCTGCTTCAATTCAGCGTCTACACGTAAAATCGTACGGCAGATAATGTTGTCTGTCGGGCCGATATTCACATGCATAAAGGCGTCTGGCAGTGTGCGATCCAACATGATCCAGAACAGCTTAATCTTTTGGTATACCTGCTCTTCTGTTAAGTCGCCCACGAAAGGCATCAACACATCATCCAACTGACCTAGGTAAACCGGAATTGAAGTGACAGACGGAACATGGTGGTAAAGGATGGTAAGCATGTTCAATGCTTCATCGAAGTTGGTTGCCGCGCTAAGCTCTAAATACTCTGAGCCTTGATGTAAGTATTTAGAATAATCTGGAAGTACATAGCGCGGCTTAAATGGGGCGTGCCCTTCAAACATGTCACACAGCACACCTTGTTGTAAGGCTTGCTCTACTTCTTTGCTTACCGGCATATACGGTAAGCTGGCTTCAGCTTCTAAGGCAAGATAGCTCGACTTCTGTTTTGGTGACAGGTTGGCATCTGAAATGATATTGCTAAAGCGTTGTTGTTGCTCTGAAAGTGGTGAAGAAGTAGATGACGCAGATTGGTGGCTCATGATTAAACCCTTAGTGTTGTTATGGGCTTATTTTATATCTCACCGTTATATTTCCACTAATGAAATGTATGCAAGACTACATTTCCAAAATGGAAATAAATAATTTGTAAATTAGCGGTGTTGAGTTTTCTATGAGCGAGATGAGAAACAGAGAAATAGAGAAATAGAGAAACCAGAGTTAGTAGTGAAGAAATGAGAAAGCGCTAATTCGTTCTGTTTAAAACGATAGCGCCAAAAAGAGAAAACCCACATAACTGACGTTAGAGTCGTTAATGTGGGTTTAGTAGTTTAAATGAGCATTCTGAATGCTAGCTCAAGGCATACACACGATTACAGATCTGGAAGCGCTTGTTTACGTCCAACACCCATTAATACCTTTAACTCTCCTTGTGGAGTGTCAATCGAGAACGGTGTAGAGACTTCAACTACTGCAAAGCCCGCTGCACTCAATACATTTTCTGAGCGCTGTTGGCTTACACCGTAGTCTTCACTGTCGCTTTCCAAGTACCAATCCCAGTGTACAAACGTACCGTCGTTTTCAAGCAGCGTGTAAATCAGACTGACTGCGTCTTGTAGGTTCGGGATAAAACCACACACCGAAGAGGCTACCACTAGGTCAAACTGGTTTCTGAATGCTGGATGCTGCGCTGCAAGTCCGCGCGATAAAATATCAACTACCGGTTCAACGTTAGGTAACTCTTTCTTATCTAACTCTTCAATCATCCCTTCAGAGATATCAAGTGCGATGATCTCTTTTGCTAAAGGAGATATTTTCTGGCTGAGTAGTCCTGTACCACAACCAAAATCAAGGACACGGGTTCCGTTTAAATCAACGAGCTGTGTTAACTGGTCAAATACGGATTGTGCGAATACTGCAGTTGCGGGATCTTTATCCCAATCAACGGCGTATTCGTCCCATTGTTTCGCCATCATGGCCTCCATCTTTACTTCTTGTAGGTTCGGAACTTCCCCAGAGTAAACCAAATTAGTCAATTCGTCATAGAGTTATCATGCAAAGATGGACTATTTCTAAGATAGTCAGCACAATATTCAGATAATATGCACCAACCCCCGCTCAATATGGAAATGAAATGAACCTTTCTCAAGTCCAAGCCTTTTGTTCCGTTGCTGATTTAGGATCAGTTTCTGAAGCTGCACGCCAGTTAGAATGCAACCGAACCAAACTCAGCATGTCGATTAAAGCCTTGGAAAAAGAGTTAGATGTCGAGCTGTTCGTCCGCAGCGGAAACCACGTTGAGCTTTCAGAAGCGGGTAAAGCGATTTACAAAGATTGCGAAGGCATGTTGGTGACAGCCGCGCGTATTAAACAAACCTGCTTGCATGTTTCGGGCGAATTCAACGCAGAAATTTGGATAGCACGAGATGACTCCCTACCCGATGAAATGTGGCAGGACTTATCCCACGCCTTAAATAACAAGTACCCTTCTACCTCATTCAACTTCGTTCTCGCGTCGAGCGGTGACTTAGCTAACCTAGTTGAAACTCAGCAAGTCGACTTCGCATTTGGTGTCGATTACGAACGCGTCGATGACCCAAGAATTATCTACAACCCGCTTGGTAAGATTCGAATGATGTCTGTATGTAAGAAAGGGCATGATTTGAGTGCGATGCGACGAGTGTCTGATGAGGTACTAAGGAATTCGATGCAAGCAACCATGGTTTATCTTAATGAAAAGGATAATCCTGAGCTTGAGCCCTTCTCGCGTCGTTACATTGGCTTCTCTAGCTTCGACTTTATGTTGGATACGATTCTACGTGAAGAAGCATGGGGCGTAATGCCTGAGCCATTGATTCGCCATTTACTGCGTGAACAAGAGCTTGCCGTGATCAAACACACCTACGGTTTAACACAAGAAGACTACTGTATGTTTACCGCAGCTGGCATGGCAGAGCACCCAGGAATGAATTGGTTGGCCGACCAGCTTAGTGATTATTTGTTTGATTTCTAGACGGACGACTTTTACTCCATACTTAAGTCTTGCTCTAGAAAACCATCACGTGATCCACTAAGTAGCGTCCGTCTTCTTCAACCAATACCATTTCGGCGACAAACTCACCTTTAGCGATGGTGTAAGCTTGTTTCCACACAAAGGCGATGGAATCTGAACGTCTAAACAGCGCAACTGGCTCACGCTCAGCAAAAAAGCCATTACTGTGCTGATAATGGTGACATACCTTTTTTAAATATTCTGGCGTAACAATGTCTTTCATTCTTTGAGTAAAGTCTCTACAGTGCTGCTCATGATCAACCTTAGTTGAACCATCCATCAGATTATCCATGATCGGGGTAGCAATCGCCCACAACTCGTTATCACTGATATCGTCAAACTTCATATTGATTCTCTCCTTGTTCATTGCAGTCTCAGTCAAATCTAGAAGACCAATAAGACCCCAGCGACTGATGTGTTTTATTAATCATAAACGATCCTATTTCAGTTGCACACCATCCCAAAAAACACTCAACGTCAACTTTATTGACACCTTAAATTTAACTTAAGAAACTGAATTAAAAGCATTTATATATTTCACTTAAATAATACATATAAACGTCATCAGATAAAGTTTGTAAAGTTAGCTCATTATTAGAACAATGAAGTTATCAAAAACATCTGGAAAATATTATGTGTGACAGGAAAAGCCAAAACGAAAATCGAGTACTATTGTTCTCAGCCCTTTTAGCATCAGGCTTCGCAATTGGCGGATTGGTGTTGGGTCTTCTCGTTGGCTCTCTGGTCATAGTATTTGACGGTGTCTATTCTCTTATCAGCTTACTGTTAACTTTATTGTCACTAGCTGCCTCGAAATACATCAATCGCCCTTCGGACACTGAGTTCCCGTTTGGTCGAGCTATCATCGAGCCGATTGTGATTGCGATTAAAGCCGTTGTGATTCTTCTTGTGGTTGGTTATTCACTTTACTCTGCGATTGGTGCCCTAATGACGGGTGGCCGTGAAGTTGATGCTTCTATCGCAACTCTGTTTGGTATTTTCAACGTACTGGGTTGTGGTTACGCTTGGTGGTACATCGCGAATAAGAGTAAACGTATTTCTTCAGGTCTGATTCAGGCTGAGTCTAAACAGTGGCAAATGGATACGCTACTGAGTGTAGCGGTAACCGCGGGTTTCGTAGCGGCTTGGTTAATTACTTTTTCTCCGCTTGCAGAATACGCAGTGTATGCCGACCCAATGATGATGTTGCTAATGTCTTTCTACTTCATCAAAGTGCCTTTCGACATGTTACGTGAGGCGATGCGCGAACTGCTTATGATGTCGGCAAACAAAGATATTTGTGATGCGGTAGATAAGAACGTTGTCGCGGTAGACAAAGAAGCGGATCAAGATTTAGAGCTAATGGGCGTGACTAAGGTTGGTCCTGAGCTAAGAATCAACGTTGATATTCATACCAATGACCAAGATGCAATTGCGGTTGATGATATTGAACGTACGCGCCGCCAACTTAAGCGACGCTTATCGAAGATGCCTTATGAGCTCCAATTGAATCTCAATATCGCGAGTTAAGAATCGAGAGTTAAAAAAAAACAAGAATTAACCCATCAACCTCTGGTTAACTAAGACTCTGATTGAACCTTTTTAGAAGCCGACGCCGTAACCGTCGGCTTTTTGTCTCTGGTTACCCACCAGCAAGCTAAAGAGCCAATCGTCACCATACAAACGCCTTGCCAAAACGTCATGCTCAGTGACAAACCCAAAATCATAGAAGACAGTAAGGTCGCAAAAATAGGCGTGAAATAAGACATGGTCGCTAGGAAGACCATATTGCCGCCAAGTATCGCGGTATTCCAAAGTGCGTAACCTGCGCCCATACACACACCGGCTAACACTAAGTCAATTGCAGCACTGGTTGTCATCACCATGCCGGTTTCGTTACTCAATGCGTATTTGATCCACAAGGTGATTGCAGTCGCGATAAAGAACAGCACGATCGCATTCTGTCCTTTCGCCACTTTCTGAGTGTAATTACAGTAGACCGCCCAAATAATCGCGCCGAAAAACGCCATTGAATAGGTTTTAGGGTTGGTGGCAATATTGGCAGCGATTTGATCAACAGAAAGCCCCTGATCGCCACTGATACTCCAAGCCACACCAAAGAAGGCTAAGAAAATACTTGGGTAAACCAACCAGTTAATCTTTTTATCGCTGAGCAATACCGCGAACAACACCGTCAATGCAGGCCATAAGTAGTTGATAACGGCCATTTCCAAGGCTTGATGTCGGTTGTTTGCCATCCCTAAAGCCAGAGCTAAGAAGATCTCATAACAAACGAACAGAGCACCACCAATCAACAGGTATGACTTAGAAAACCGCGACAGCTTAGGTAACCCCATAACACAGACCAACAACAGTGAGCTCACTGTATAAAGACTGGCGGCGCCACCAATTGGGCCCAGTTGTTCTGATACGCTACGAGACAGCGCGATTAAGCAGCTCCAAAGTAAAATGGCAGCAATGCCGTAGCAGCTATGGCGATGAGATTTTAGCACACCTCTTCCTTATTTTTATTGTAATGGGGTAATCAAAGCGAGCTTAAAGCAAAGGTAGGCTTAAACGCCACTATCGATAACTTACAGTAAGTAAAAATAAGTAGCCGAGCACATAACTGTACTCGGCTATCAATCATTCACTCAAAAATCTAAAAGCAATTATGCCAATAACAGAGCTTGCAGGTCAGCCAGAGACTTAACCTGATAATGAGGGTTAATTCCGGCTGGCGTTGCCTTTTCTTGACTATTTAACCAACAGGTTTCAATACCAAAATCTAATCCGCCTAGAATATCGGAATGTGGGTTATCTCCGACCATCAATACTCGTTGTTTTGCTGGTAACCCGATCAGCTTATGGGCATATTCAAAAATTTGTGCATCCGGTTTGGCTACCCCAACCTCTTCAGAAATTATCACGTGCTCAAAGTAATCCGTCATTCCTGTACGCTCTAAACGAATTGACTGCAGCTCTGTAAAACCGTTAGTGATGATGCCCATGTTCACTTTGCCTTTTAAAGACTCCATCAACTCTTGTGCACCCGGTAATAAAGAGCAGATATCCGCCATCGCTGTTAAGAATGCACTGTTTAAAGCAGCGGTTGTTGTCTCTAATTTCTCAGCCCAGCTTTCGAAGCGCGTGTGTTTCAGTTGATCAGCCGTAATGCGACCATCTTGATAGTCTACCCATAGTGGTAGGTTAACTTCTTGATAAAAGGAATAATCCTGTTCGTTGAAGTCCACACCAAAACGAGAAAACATCAGCTTCATTCCGTGATAAGCATCAAAATGGAACAAGGTTTCATCTGCATCAAAGAATATCCAGTCGTACTTCATTTTATTTCCTATTAATCACGCTGTTGAGCTGCGTTTATCTTTAGTTGTTCATTGGCTCAAAGACCAGATGTTCATTCTACTACCAATTTTGTGAGCCTGAATATAGTTCTAATAATTTATAGAAAACAAGCCACAAGTCATGATGTATCGCAAATTTTGCCACATATTAAACCAATACCATACAATAAATACACTTAGGTACCGGGAGGTACTATGAAGCACTTTTTACCATCGTCTGTCATGCTTACCCCTTTTCTTGTCAAATACTATGACGAGGAGTCAGAAGACACGCTTGATTCTGAAGAGTCACAAGAACCTGAAATTGAATGCAGCGATGACTCAGATAAAACGTCGACACCAGCCTAACTAGAAGAGTTTTCAATGAAAAACCTTATTTTTCATTGTTATAGAGCACCATTCTGCTCTTGGTGGAGCCAATTTATCGCTAACCACTACTGACAAAGAGCACAACCAAAAAACATGAAAACGATTGCTATATGAGCCCTATCACAACGACTAGCCACAAAGTGGTAGTTCGAATTCAAAGTTGTTCCAGATCAATGGTCGACCACTTGAATGCCGACAACATGTAGGAAATTAAAAATCATAATTAACGGAGTTTTCCAATGTCTACTGCATTTTACATCCCTACAATCAACTTCATGGGTACTGGCTGTCTGAAGGATGCTGCTGATAGCATTCAGTCTCAAGGCTTTAAAAAAGGTCTGATCGTTACTGATAAGATCCTGAATCAAATTGGCGTAGTTAAGCAGGTACAAGACCTTCTTAGCCAGCGTG
Source organism: Vibrio sp. 10N.247.310.98 (assembly GCF_041467395.1). NCBI lineage: Bacteria > Pseudomonadati > Pseudomonadota > Gammaproteobacteria > Vibrionales > Vibrionaceae > Vibrio > Vibrio sp. 10N.247.310.98. The sequence goes on from NZ_JBFSUL010000018.1 coordinate 40,679, forward strand.
GCGTAGACGCAGTTGTATTCGACGGCACTCAACCAAACCCAACCATCACTAACGTGAACGATGGTCTAGAATTGCTGACTGACAACGATTGTGATTTTGTTGTTTCTCTAGGTGGCGGTTCTCCACACGACTGCGCAAAAGGTATCGCTTTGGTTGCTTCTAACGGCGGCAAGATTGCAGATTACGAAGGTGTCGATCAATCTGAAAAACCGATGATGCCTCTTATCGCTATCAACACGACTGCGGGCACCGCTTCAGAAATGACACGTTTCTGCATCATCACTGATGAAGAGCGCCACATTAAGATGGCTATCGTTGATAAGCACACAACACCGCTTATTTCAGTAAACGATCCTGAACTAATGCTTGCTAAGCCTGCATCACTGACTGCTGCAACAGGTATGGATGCGCTAACACACGCAATCGAAGCTTACGTTTCTATCGCAGCGACACCAATTACAGACGCTGTAGCGATTAAAGCCATTGAACTTGTACAAGCTCACCTAAGAACGGCAGTAGCGCACGGCGAAGACATTGAAGCACGTGAACAAATGGCTTACGCACAGTTCATGGCGGGTATGGCGTTCAACAACGCGTCACTAGGTTATGTTCATGCGATGGCGCATCAGCTAGGCGGCTTCTACGATCTTCCACACGGTGTGTGTAATGCTATCTTGCTACCACACGTTCAACGCTACAACGCGCAAGTTTGTCCTGAGCGTCTACGTGATGTTGCAAAAGCAATGGGCGTTAACGTTGAAGGTATGTCACCAGAGCAAGGTGCAGAAGCTGCGATCGAAGCAATTGTTCAACTAGCAAATGACGTGAACATCCCAACAGGTATCGCGCAACTTGGTGCGAAGCTAGAAGATATCCCTACTCTGTCTGACAACGCACTGAAAGACGCATGTGGTTTTACTAATCCTAAACAAGCGACCCACGAAGAAATCTCTGCGATTTTCGAAGCGGCAATGTAATCAGCCATTAAGTCACTTATAAACTTATCGACAAACGGGCTCACCTACTGAGCCCGTTTTCTTTACCTGCCATATGTTATTCAAGTCTCTGTTTTGAATAGCCACTGATTAAGATAAATCTCTTTAAAAGTCGCATTGTCATAACTGCTTAGTTATAGTCAAACTATTGATACATAGAATGACAAACACGTTCCATTGAGTCGTTGGATAGTTAACTCCTCATTATTAGCATCGCTCGTTTCCCACTCTGCCTTCGCGGAGGAACAGGATGAGTGTCACAGCCAACCGTTAGAAGACACGCGCGTCGAAAAAGCTTACCACTACCTAAACAGCAAGTTTTGTCAGCCCGCAATATGGTTCGATAACTTCTTTGTGGATGACCGTATTACCGAGGACGCCAGAGCCGGAACCTCTGTACGTTGGTATAATGATTTCATCTATTCTGAGGGCGGTGACGTGGATTATTCCACCAAGCTCAACGCACGCCTGCATTTACCCTTTGTCAGCAAAAGGCTTAAGCTAATCTACGAGTCTGTTGGCGATGAAGAATTCTTAGACTTCTTCCCACAAGATTCTGAAGAGTTAGAAAATGCACTTGGCCTTCGTTATGACGCCTATGCCAAGGGTTACAGTAGTTTCAATATCAAAGCGACATTACGCCCAAGAATAGAGGCTCGCTATCGTTTTACCTACCCGCTCACCACAGATGCAGTATTCCGGCTAACCCAACGTGTGTATCAAGAGAAGAAAGAGACGGGAGAGATCACTGATATCGATTTTGACCTCTCTTTGAGTGACGATTTCTTAGCGCGTTGGTCTAACTTTGCTGGCTATAACGATGACCTCAAAGGCTGGGAGTATGGTACGGGCATTACCTTGTACCATTACCTTTCTCAAGACCAAGCTCTGCAATACAGCGCCACGATAACCGCGACCAGCGAACCGTATAACCACAACGAATATTCGCAAGTGTCGGTAACGTATAGAGAAAATGTATGGAAGGAATGGCTGTTTTACGAGGTCACCCCGCGCTACTAGTGGGAACGAGAGCCTTACGAGAAACACACGGAAGAAGCCAACATCACCCTTAGGCTTGAAGTCTTGTTCAACAATGTCTAGGGCGTGTTGACCTTTCGCGGTTAAATTTTGTTCGAAATAAAAGCGTTTTAATCGCGGCGAGGGGGAAGTAGCCTAGTCATTCTAAGCAAATCCCCCTCAACAAAGAGTAAAACGCTTTTAGCCGAACCCTTCGGGCAGCGTTTGCTGGTCATTCCTACTACGTTATCGGCTTCTCATGTAGGCTAGCTACACATCGAAGTCTCTGCCTTGTATAAATACCCAGCAACTCGCTGCAAAAATCAGCTCGAAAGATCAACACGCCCTAGTGAGTGTTTGTGAGATTGGGGCATCGTTAGATAGAAAACGAGGCACAAAAAAGCACATCATGTGATGTGCTTTTTCAGTTCTATATAAGGCTTAAACTGTAGTCTTAACCCTTGTAGTTTCTTACTCGTGCCGCTTCTGCTTCACGCTTGTCGACAACGGTTTTACCGATTGGCGCCAATGAGATAACCGCGAGCTTAAGGTGCTGAATCGCAAACGGAATACCTATAATAGTAATGAAACACGCTACTGCTGACATGATGTGACCAATCGCCAACCAGATCCCCGCAAATAAGAACCAAATAACGTTACCAATCACACCTAGCGGGCTCGTGCCGATGTCCATTTCATTGGTTAGCTCATCACGCGAAATCGCTTCCTGACCAAATGGGAAGAATGAGAAGTTACCCATAACAAAACATGCTCTACCCCATGGAATACCAACGATGGTTAGGAATGCGAGCAGTCCGAAGAACCACCAAGCTAGTCCCATAAATACGCCACCGAACAGAAACCAAATGATGTTTCCTATTGTTTTCATTCTGTATTCTCCAAATCTTTGAATGCTATTTATTTAATATGCCGAGTAAGGCAATGATTGTTGTAATAGGTTCATTATTGTTGAACCTTTATGAACCGTTTATGAATCACTTACATTTTATGTGATTGATATACACCACGGTTCTCTAAATCTACATAGGGCTAAACCCATTTATTTGATACCATACACTTAGATTTTTAGTACCAAAAAGCTAAACAGACTCAACAACGAATTTAAGGCCGAATTTATGAATAACACTGAGCAACCTAAAAAGAAAATGAAAAACTGGGTGCCAATCGTCTTCTTCGGACTTCTCAGCACTGTTCCAGTGTTCATGTTCTTAGTTGATGTGTACATCAACCAGTATATGTAACAGAGCCGGACATCCTAGCTATATAAATGGATATAAGAACCCTTTCCTGTATCCATTTCAGTTCCAATTAGATCAGTTCTTCTTCAGCCAGCTCTTCGCTAATCAAATCAGCTCTTCGCTAATAAAATCTAGAATGTCTATCAGCTCATGATCAGGAAAATTTAGTAGGTTATCCCCTACATACCATTCAATCTTACATTGGTTTGGCAACTCACTGATCGCTGGGTTTCCTATCCAAATCTTGTGTTTCTTCGCTATGTTATCTCTCACAATAATGCCGTCTTCATAGCTCACAGGTAAATATAGGTGAAGCATGTTGACCTGCGGTTGCTGCGGATTAACAGTGAACTGAGGATAGTCTAATAAGATTTGGTAGATCTGTTTTGTTCGCTCAAACAGTGATGGCATCAACTCTAATCGCTCATCAAACTGCATTGCTGCTGAAACCACATAAGGCGTTCGGTGATAAACATTGCCACCTTGGCGCTTCATCCACGCAGATGCTTTCGCTACAAAGGCTTTATCGCCCAACAATAGCGAACCACCAAGGCCATTGAGACCTTTGTACAGCGAAACATAAGCACTATCGAAGCCCTGAGCAATCTCGCTGTATGACTTTTGGTAATAGGCGCCGCATTCCCACAAACGCGCACCATCCATATGAAGGTGAATTGATTGTTCTTTGCAGTACTGCTTGATCGCTTCAAGCTCATCCCATTCTGGTAATTGGCCGCCGATTTCACGCATGGGTAATTCATATAGAGCGGCTGCAATCTCATCAGGCCACGCCTTTAAGTCATCAACATTCCAAGTGCGAAATACGTTGCCAACGGGAAGTACGTTGAATCGGTTTTGGAGCTGATACCCTTGGCGTTCATGACGCATAATATGACTCGATTCATGCATCGCCACTACTGGGTTTCTTTTCTCTTGGCACGCAATTTCTAATGCTGTTGGTTGATTCATGGTGCCAGTAATCACAAATACAGCCGCTTCATAACCTAGCAGTTCCGCGACTTTGTTTTCGAAGCTCTCGATAAACTCACCATCGCCGTAGCTATCATGGCTCACATTGTGTGTCTCACACCATTCAGCCATCTGAGCGAATGTTTGTGCTGGAGTCGGTTCTAGGTGACCGGAAAGCAACAAATCACATTGTTGACGCAAGTCCATGCTCATAGTTTTTCCTTTATTCATTATCGTTCTATGTAGGGTTATTGGATTATTTACGTTACCCACCAACGGTGACATAAAATGCCCATATTCGCTTTTACTATTCGTGAATAATTAGTTTTACTCAGTCATCGGCGGCTTGTGCCAGAAATACTCAAATTGACGGATGTTTTATATAATTAAGTACCTAAAAACACACGCATCTAGATAGATAAGTATGGGCTAATTCGTTGTTGTTCAACCATTCTTCTATTATTGTATATCTATAATTCCAATAAATATTATTCGTTAATGGACAAAGAGGGCTATATGTCGAAAAATCGAGTCTTGGTGCTATTCGCTCACCCTTCTCAACATCGTTCTGAAGCAAACAAACCCTTATTTGAACAAGCCAAACGCGTTGACGGTGTTACCTGTGTCGATCTCTATGCCGAGTATCCGACATTTAAAATCAACATCGACCGTGAACAGAAACGCCTGTTAGACCATGACATTATCATTTTTCAGTTCCCTTTGTATTGGTACTCAACACCGGCAATTCTTAAAGAGTGGCAAGACCTTGTTCTTGAATACGGCTTCGCCTACGGCGCCGAAGGCAATGAACTACAGGGTAAGAAATTGTTATGTAGCATTACTGCAGGAGGTAAAAAAGATGCCTACCAAAGTGATGGTTACAACCATTTCACGATTCGAGAACTGCTTCACCCAATCGAACAAACCGCTTCTCTGTGCGGGATGAACTATCTCGCGCCCTTTGCGTTATTTGGCTCGCGTACCGCTTTGGAAGAAAACCGCATTCAAGAGCATGTCGATAGCTATAAAGTGCTGTTGGAGGCGTTAGTTGCTGGCAAGATCAATATCAAGAAAGCCAGCAAAGCAGAAAAACTCAACCACTACGTAGAAGAACTAATGGCAGAGGTTAAATAATGACGGGATATTTTCTACAAGCATTTATCTACTTAGTCGCAGCAGTTATTGCCGTGCCTATTGCCAAAAGACTTGGCCTTGGTTCTGTATTGGGTTACCTCATTGCTGGTGTTGTGATTGGCCCAATCATTGGTCTGGTAGGTGAAGAGACCAAAACGATCCAACACTTTGCCGAGTTCGGTGTGGTTATGATGCTGTTCTTAGTCGGCCTTGAGCTTGAACCTAAGATGCTTTGGGCAATGAGGAACCGACTTATGGGGCTGGGTGGCCTGCAAGTTGGTGGTACTACCGCGATTGTAATGGGTATTGCTCTGTTCTTTGGGCAGCCTTGGACGATCGCACTGACTATCGGTTTGATCTTCGCACTGTCATCTACCGCGATTGTACTCCAAACCTTTAACGAAAAAGGGCTATCCAAAACAGAAGGCGGAAAGAACGCTTTCTCAGTCCTACTGTTCCAAGATATTGCCGTCATTCCTATGTTGGCATTTATCCCTCTATTAGCCTTACCAGAATTAATTGAAGCTGCACAAAGCGCGGTTGCTTCGGCTTCTGATCACCATGAAGAGTTAAGCCTCGTCGCTGGCCTACCCGGTTGGGCTTATGGCCTTGTGATCACAGCATCTATTGCGATTGTTGTGGTCGGCGGACACTTCTTGAGTCGTCCATTGTTCCGCTTCGTGGCAAGCTCAGGCCTGCGTGAAATCTTTACTGCAACCGCACTGATGTTGGTGATTGGCATTGCTGCACTGATGAGCCTAGTCGGCCTATCTCCGGCTTTGGGTACCTTCCTTGCGGGTGTGGTTTTAGCGAACAGTGAATTCCGCCACGAACTTGAGTCCAATATCGACCCGTTTAAAGGGCTGCTACTTGGCTTGTTCTTCATCACCGTAGGTGCAGGCATTAACTTTGATGTTCTATTCAACGACTTTGGTTTGATCATTGGCCTCACCCTTGGCGTTATGCTTCTTAAAGCCTTGGTGCTATTTACGTTGGCATTGATATTCAAAATCAAAAACAGTGACCGTTGGCTGTTTACACTGAGCTTGGCGCAAGCCGGTGAGTTTGGTTTTGTACTACTAAGCTTCTCAGCTCAAAACCACGTATTACCTGCTGACATCGTCCAAACATTGTCGCTGGTTGTGGCACTTTCAATGTTCCTAACACCAGGGCTGTTCATTCTATTTGATAAAGTGATTCTTCCTCGTTACGAACAAAAATCTAACGACCGCGAAGAAGATACCATAGAAGAGAAAGGCGCCGTAATCATTGCGGGCATTGGTCGATTCGGTCAAATCGTTAACCGCTTGTTGGTGTCGAACGATGTCAATACGGTGGTTCTGGACCACCAAGCGAACCAAGTAGACTTGCTGCGCTCTATCAATATCAAATCTTACTTTGGTGATGCGACTCGTCACGACTTATTGCATACCGCCGGAATCGAAGAAGCCGCGATGCTAGTAGTGGCAATCGACAACCAAGACTCAAGCGTTGAATTAGTGAAATACGTTAAACACACCTACCCTAAAGTGAAAATCTTAGCCCGCGCATTCGACCGAGGTCATAGTTATCGCCTAAGAGAAGCGGGGGCAGACTTTGTTGAATCAGAGACCTACCATTCTGCTCTTGAAATGGGCGCTGAAGCCTTGCGTTCTTTGGGTCATCACCCATTCTTCGTCGAGCAGCAAAAATCGACTTATCAACGCGTTGAGAGCCGTAAGTCTGAAAAGCTTTACCAAGCTTGGTCTGAAGCGGAAGAGAACCCACGCTACGACAACAACTACCGACAAATCTTCATTCACCTTGAAGAAGCAATGAAAGAAGATATGAAAAAAGACCGTTCAGACAAACACTCTCGTTCTGAACGTGGTTGGACACCTCCACCGAAAGGTTATGCAGATGGCTTTGAGGAAGAAGAGTCTTAAGCAGAATCTAGACTACAGCTCTAGATAACAATGCTATTCAAGCATCAAAAGCGGCTATTTAAGCCGCTTTTTCTTTCATTTAACCCCGACAAAACCTCAAATGAGCATAAGTATCAGGTGCTGACACTCGTAATCCGAGAGATTTGTGTGATCTAGCTAAGATTTTTAATTTCTGACCACATAGCAAAAGTGGATTCAATTTTTACATTATTGAAACATTCCAACCTCGCATAAACCACACCATAAACATGGCTATATATGCACTCATTTAAGTCGTTCAATCATCGCCCCAATTCATAGCGACCACCCTCTAAGGCTTGAGTTACATTGCATATATCTAAATACGCTGCACAAGCCCCAACCCAACCATTCACCACGCAAATAAGTATTGCGCCGCATTCACAAATTCAACCCGTTAAAATTAACATAAACATTTCAAAACATGTCTATCGTTACAATTTGTAACGAATAGCGGTTATCGGTATAGTCCTGCAATTCAAAAAGTGAGACCTTTGCGCTCACCTTAAAGGAGATATAATAATGATTACTAATGATGCTGTAATAATGGGCATGTTAGCTGTTATTCTTGGCGGTGTTTTTATCACGGAAAGTAGCCAAAATAGCGCACTGAAAAAATTCTACTCGTTCGTTCCGGGTCTATTGCTCTGTTACTTTGTTCCTTCTCTATTGAACAGCCTAGGCATCATCGACGCATCAAACTCAAAGCTGTACTTTGTTGCAAGTCGTTACCTATTACCAAGCGCACTCGTTCTACTGATCATCTCAGCTGATCTACGCAAAATCTTCGGCCTTGGCTCAAAAGCCGTCATCATGTTCCTAACGGGTACGGTTGGCATCATCATTGGTGGCCCTTTAGCGATTCTGATTATTGACCAAGTTAACCCTGACCTCGTATCTGGCGATGTATGGCGAGGCCTTACAACTGTGGCTGGTTCTTGGATCGGCGGCGGTGCGAACCAAGCTGCAATGAAAGAAGTGTTCGAGGTTGATGACCAACTCTTCTCTGCAATGATTACGGTTGATGTTATCTGTGCGAACATTTGGATGGCCGTTTTGCTTATCATGGCTGGTCGTCAGAAGAAGATTGATGCATGGTTAAAAGCAGACACATCATCTATCGAAGAGCTAAAAGAGACAGTTTCTAAATACCAAGAAGAGAACGCTCGCCCAACAACCACAACCGATCTCATGAAGATCACGGCAATTGCCTTTGGTTTAACAGGGTTGGCTCACTTATTCAGTGACATGATTGCACCATGGATCTCAACCAACGCGCCACAGCTTGCGAAATACAGCCTAACATCTGGCTTCTTCTGGCTGATCGTAATGGTAACAACGTTCGCGCTGATCGCTTCATGCTTTAAATCAACGCGCAGCCTTGAGCACAGCGGCGCGTCTAAAGTAGGTTCAGCGTTCATCTACATCCTAGTTGCAACTATCGGTATGCAAATGGATGTGACAGCTATCTTAGACAACCCAGGTTACTTCTTCATTGGTATTACATGGTTAACTATCCATGCCCTTCTGATGATTGTAATGGCGAAGCTAATTCGTGCACCATTGTTCTTCATGGCTGTAGGTAGCCAAGCTAACGTAGGCGGTGCTGCATCGGCACCTATCGTCGCGGCTGCATTCCACCCAGCATTGGCACCAGTAGGTATCCTAATGGCGGTATTGGGTTACGCTCTCGGTACATACGGCGCTTACATCTGTGGTCTCATCATGCAGGCTGCTGCATTGGGTTAACAACTCATTGCTGTAAAAAATGGGCAACTGAACCTTGATCATATCGCCCATTTTCTTGAGTTCCGAGATGTAAAAAAGGCGACAGTAAAAACTGTCGCCTTTCTAATATCTTGTTACTCAGCTAAAGCTTATTCCCAATCAAGAATTACTTTACCTGACATACCAGAGCGCATCATGTCGAAGCCTTTTTGGAAGTCATCAACCTTGAAGTGGTGAGTAATGATTGGTGTTAGATCTAGGCCAGATTGAATCAATGAAGCCATTATATCCAACGAGAATACAAGCATCTTAAAAACAATCATTTACAAAAAAATAACATTACTTATGGCGACAGAATGGCGACAGATTTTTCTCTTTGGATTGTTTTAAAATTTCTAAGCCGATAGGAAGTCATAGTTGCTGACTGTTTTTATTAATGCCTTGAACTCAGAGTCAGAAAGCCCTGGTAATCACCTATTTCTACTTTTGGCACGAATTAGAGATTGTAAACGTTAGCGTCAATGACCAGTCGAGCCAAATTTGTTTAACTAAAAAGATGAACTGCAATCGATCTTAGACCTTTCAAAAAACGCAGGCCCAGATCCCGAAAGCAATCGCTAATCCATGACACACCTCGCTCTTTCCGTCTCTTAAAAAAGAGAGGCGCCTCTTTACTTAAATCAAGGAGGCGCACTTTTTTATTAATAAAAACAATTAGATCGATAAGTTGCTCAACAATACGTACTTAGCATAGAAGGATGGTAGGCACGTAAACAAAAATATGTTTAGTTCTTAAGCGTAAGTGGGTGGAAAATAACTCAAGACCCCCTCTTCAAGAGATAAGAGCAATGACAATCCGTCGCCTCAAATATTTCTTTTCCAACCAATTGAAAATAAAAAGAAATTTTAAAACTCCACCTATCAAATTAATAATTAATAATTAAATTACTAATTAAATTCGCTTTCGATCCTCCCATTTGAGGTATGTTATAACATAACAATAAAGTTAACTTGGAGAGGAATGAGTGAAAGGACAAAAAGGACATTGTTTGCAAGTACTTGGTCTGGTGGCATTGTTTTTAGGCTACGTCGCAAGTACTTTTGCTGACATTCAATTCAGGGATGTACTCGGCAGGGATGTACATTTAGAAAAACCAGCAGAAAGCATCTTTTTAGGTTTTTATTTCGAAGACTATCTTGCAATCGTGGGCCCAGATGCCTACAAAAAAGTGGTTATTTTCCCTCGAAATTCTTGGAAAGATTACCGACAATCTCAATGGACCACCTATAAAAAAATCATTCCTGAGCTAGAAACTATTATTGACTCCGGTTCTATTTACACAGGTACTTTTGATTTCGAGAGGCTCTTGTTAACTAAGCCTGATGTTGCACTTATTGCGGCGTGGCAATATGAATCTCTTGCTGAAAAAGTTGAAATCCTTGAAACAAGTGGCATCAAAGTAGTCGTTGTGGATTTCAATGCTCAAACGCTTGAAAAACACGTCACTAGCGCACGTGTTATTGGTAAAGTCATGGGCACAGAAAAGCGGGCAGAAACGATTGCAACTGAATACGCAAATGCAGTAAACACGGTAAAACAACGTGTTACTAAACACTTGGAAAACCACGAAACACGCCGTGTGTATGTTGAAGCAGGCACAGGTGGACCAAACGAATACGGTAAATCTTACTCGACCACAATGTGGGGCAACCTTTTGACCGTGGCGGGTGCCGACAACATTGCCAATGGTATGTTTAAAGGCTCTGCTCACCTAACTCCCGAATATGTGTTAAGCCAAGACCCAGAGGTCATATTTATATCAGGTGCCCACTGGGCGAAGCATAGCGACAGCGCACTCCTTGGCTTCAACAGCACCATGGAAGAAGTGCAGACTAGATACCGCCCATACCTAAGCCGCGCTGGCTGGAAACAACTGACTGCTGTTCAAAATGGTGACGTTTATGGCGTCTACCATTCAGGAACTCGTACTATTTACGACCACATCTTCTTGTTGTATCTAGCGAAATCGATTTACCCGGAAGCATTTAAAGACATTGATCCTAAGAAATTGCACCAAATTTTTTTTAAGAACTACATGCCGCAAGAGCTCAGAGGGACTTTCATGATTCAGGTGGGATCAAGCCATGAATGAAAGCATTAGAATGTCGCCTGACCTTAATTCCAGCCGCGGGATTTATCAACGATTGCAGAAGCAGCGGCTCAAGATTGTGTTGGCAACCTTTCTGGCGATGAGCCTTTCCGCATTATTCGATATCGGTACTGGCTCATCGTCGCTAAGTATTGAACAAGTTCTTAAGGCACTCCTAGGTGGCCCCTCTGGTGATAGCTTATCATCACTCATTATCTGGCAACTTCGATTACCCGCCACTCTCACCTGTATAATGGTTGGTGCCTCACTCGGGTTAGCCGGCGGTTTGATGCAAACCCTGTTAGCCAACCCACTAGCAAGCCCCTATACCCTTGGCATCTCTGCCGCTGCTGGGTTCGGTGCAGCCATAGCTTTCTTAAGCGGTTTTTCGGTCTTTGGTTTGCATTGGTTAGGCGTGCCGTTCGCGGCATTTTTAACGTCTGGATTCGCGAGTCTGGCGATCTACATAATTGGTCGGAACCGAAATATGGACGCCAAAGTACTCATTTTAGCCGGTATAGTCGTTCTGTTCTTTTTCCAGGCTCTACAGTCATTAATTCAATATTTGGCGTCACCAGAAGTCCTTCAACAAATTGTTTTTTGGCTGTTTGGCAGTCTGCAGAAAGCGAGTTGGTTATCCTTCTTTGTTTCAGGAACCGTTTTCATGTTCGGTTTGTTCTTCGCGTTGTCTCAGGTTTGGGCACTCACTGCCCTCACTTCTGGCGAAGAGCGCGCACTCGCCTTGGGGATCAAGACCAGCAAATTAAGGTTACAGATGTTTCTGCTTTGTTCATTGTTGACAGCAGGAGCGGTGTCATTTGTCGGAACCATTGGTTTCATTGGCCTGGTAGCTCCTCATCTAGCAAGAATATTAGTCGGCGAAGATCAGCGTTTCTACTTACCTTTGGCCGCAATAATGGGAGCGTTACTTTTATGTACCTCGTCCCTTATTGCTAAAGTGATTATCCCAGGCGCTATCATTCCAATTGGTATCGTCACCTCCTTGGTAGGCGTCCCGATTCTTCTTTATTTTCTAATGAGCCGGAGGTTTATCTGATGAAGTCGCTTTCAATAGAAAATCTGTCCGTAACGGTTGGGGAAAAACTCGTTTTGAAGAAGGTAGGAGCGCATTTTTGTGGCGGAGAGTTTTCCGCCATCCTAGGACCTAATGGCGCAGGAAAGACGACATTACTCAAGGCTGTCACGGGCATCCTCCCTTCTGTTGGGAAGATTACTTCAAGTGAAGGAAACGGACAGAGGTTACCCCCCAAATCTTTCTCGTACCTGTGTCAACTCAACAAATCGGCCTGTCAATTAACTGTTCTTGAGTTTGTGTTGCTTGGCTTGGTGCATCAGCTGAGTTGGAACATCACATTTGAACAAGAACAAAAAGCAGAAGCCATTCTTATTTATTTAGGTCTGATAAATCTCGCCCCAAGACAGTTTTCTCAGCTCAGTGGCGGTCAACAACAACTGGTTTCATTGGCACAAGCTCTGGTCGGTGAACCCGATATTTTGCTTTTGGATGAACCTACAAGTGCCCTAGATCTCAAGCACCAAGTTCAGATTTTAGACCTTGTTCGTCAATATACACGAGCGAAGAACATCATCACCATTGCTGTGCTGCACGATCTCTCTCTTGCCGCTCGTTACTGCGACCGTCTTCTTTTATTGAGTGACGGCATCATTCAACACCACGGTAGACCAGAAGACGTGCTCGACTCTGAAAGGCTTAGCCAAATATATCAGGTTCATGTGGACGTAAGTTGTTGCGTACATGGGCATACCCACGTCACCCCAGTTCGAACTCTTGAAACTGATTAAGCGCAATGGGAACTTATTATGACAATGACTAACAAGCACTATCAATTATTAATTGCTGTCTATACGTTTGAATCTCAAATTCAAGCTTTGACGCATTACAGTCTAGAAAATTGTGATTGTTTTGCCCTTTTACAGGAAAAATTGGATGAGTTATCTTCTTGGATTTTGCAGGAAAACCCTCAGGCCATTAGCAAAGAGTTGGGGGCAACCCCTGAGCATGATCGTCTAATTAAGCGACTTCGTGAAACGACCGTAAAAGCCCTGTGTATGTTGGAAAAGCATCAATCTCAATGTGCCAAAGAACATCCACTTAACCTCAGTGAATATTTACACCAACTTTCTGAAAACACAAAGATTGAACTCAAGAGCGCAGAGATAAAAAACCACTCAAGAGTGCTGTTTATCGGCTCTGGTTCATATCCGATTTCTGCGGTCACTATCTCTCAGTTTACGGGTGCTACAGTTCATGGCATCGATATTGATGAGCAGGCAGTGACGATGGCGAACCAACTAGACTTGGCCCACTTGTCTACTACTTTTAGCGGCAAAGATCTCATTACAGAATTTGTCTCTTTCCGACCGACCCATATCATAATCGCCTCTTTAGTCGAGCATAAATGGGAAGTGCTTAAGCAACTTAAACCTCACCTACACCGTTCTCACCGGATCTTGGTCCGGTTTGGCAACGGTTTGAAATCCGCCTTTAATTACCCTTTCAACCCTCACCTAATAGACGGATGGGACACCAAACTGCTCCTCAATGATTCCGCGATCTATGACACTGTCTTGATGGAGCGAACAGAGTGACTGTTTCATTAGGAAAAGTGTTGATCGTAGGCACAGGCCCCGCCGCATTTCAGACAGCAAAGATCATTAAAAACCAGTGTGAACAACTAGGGTTAGTAAACCGCTCATCCGAGCGTTGGCAACCCATGTTCGAAAGTTTACACAACGACAGCGTTGCGCATGTTTTTGCTGCAAAACCCTCTTTGGAACTGCTGGCCGGACAGGTAATATTTAATGCGGTTTTTGAAGATTTACGAACAATAGACGGACAATGGGAAACATTGGTTCTGGCCACGCCATCTCATGCGTATTCTGATGTTCTGTTGGCTTTACCCAAATCTTATTTGAGTGCCGTCAAAACCGTGGTTCTCATTTCATCCTTATTTGGTGGCCACCAGCTTGTGAAGGGATTTTTTGCAGAGCTGAATTTAACCCCCAACGTACTGGTGTTTTCCAATTACTTTGCGGCCACCAAATTCATCACAGGCCAAGCTGGGGTTCATGTCATGACCAAAGCCGTAAAAAAACGGATTTATGCCTACTCCAGTCAAACTGAATGTGTTGTCCTGAGTCTGCTGACTCAAACTTTAGCGGAGGTCGGTGTTGATGTTGTCGAGTTGGAAAATGGATTCAGCGTCGAGGGAAGAAACATTACCTCTTTCGTTCATCCTGCCTTTTTCCTGACCCCTTTCTCGCTCAATCACATATTGAGTGACACGAGAGAAGTGAAATACATGTACAAACTTTTCCCTGAGGGGCCGATTACTACTGAAACCATTCACACCTTGGTTGAGCTATGGCGTGATATATCAAGATTAATGCTTCACTTCAAGGGAACCCCATTTAACTTGCTGCAATTCCTCAATGATGACAACTACCCAGTGCAGCCAGAAACGATCCGTCGCAGTCAAATTGAAGAGTTCATGTCACTCACACCGATAGAGCAAGAATATTTGGTTTACGTACGATACAGCGCGATCCTGATAGACCCTTTTTCTAAGCCAGATGCAAATGGATGCTACTTCAACTTCTCTGCTGTGCCCTATGCCAAAGGCAAGGTGAATGAAGGCAAGTTGTTTTTACCTCGGATCCCCAAAGAAGATTTACAGACTCTTTACTGGCTTAAAGTATTGGGCAGAGAGCATGGAATTACCTTACCGAGCGTCAACCGTGTGTTAAGCACCTTCGAATCTTGGTTAAGTCGGTCTCAACTCCCTAACCTCTTGATTAAAGAATGCCACACTCAAGCGCACAAATACCTCATTTGGGTGCGTCGGGCAAACGAGCTTTAGAGAGAGCCATAATGAACAACGGTGTGGCGTTAACTATATTTTCTGCTTTTATTTTTAGTGTCATGAACGCACTTGTTAAAGCTGCCAGTTTGACGATTCCTAGTTCTGAAATTGTCTTTTTTCGAAGCCTAATAGGAACGGTTCTGATTTTATGTTTAATGTGGCAAGCGAATATAAGGTTTTCCAAAACGGGGATCCCATTGCTTGTACTTCGCGGTCTGTTCGGAGCCTTTTATCTGCTTGCTTTCGTGTACGCCATTGCCCATATACCTCTAGCGGATGCCGTCATTTTGGCTTACCTATCCCCGTTCTTCGTTATATTGCTTTCCAGCCTGGTCCTGGGCGAAACACTCCCTAAAAAAGCGGCGTTGCTTTTGCCTCTAGTTTTAATCGGAGTGGCCCTAATTGTTAATCCATTTAACTTCGACACGTTTAACCTTTATGCACTTGCGGGGGTGGCGAGTGCCTTTTTTGCAGCGGCTGCCTCTATCACCATTCGCCACCTAAGCAAAAAGCACCATATTTACGAGATTGTCTTCTACTTTCTTTTCACTGCTTTGCTGATATCCAGTTACTGGATGAAAGATGAATTTGTAGTCCCACAGGGCATTACTTGGATTTATCTGATTGCCATTGGTATTGTCTCACTGATTGGGCAAGTTTTCCTGACAAAGGCATTCAGTCATGAAAACGCTGCAGTGGTAGCAGTCACCCGCTATATTGGTCTGGTCTTCAATTTACTTTGGGGGGTGATTTTTTGGCATGAAATTCCAGGCTGGATGACGACATTAGGCAGTCTCACTATTATAGCCGCCTGTATCTCCCTTTCTTTAAAGAAACAATAGAGCACTTAACTGATCAGAATCTTGTATATAAAAGTAAAGACAGCTAACGGATTCAAGCACCACCTCAATATGGGAAGTAGTAAACTGGTGCTCTAACATCATGTGCTCAAAAACTTGAAAATAAGCCCCAACGACCGCCCACTGTCCTTTCCCGAAACCCCTCGATAAGAATTTACCATCTAAATTATAGAGTTCAACGGTTGCAATAAGCTTATCTTCCGTTGTATGCAGGGAAGACAGAATGTGATTTAAAGACAGGTCATTTGAACCGTTAATCCCTGAACGCTTTTAACTCCTCTTCCGCATGCCTCTCAAGATATGAATGCAGGAGAACCGCTTTGTAGTTAGACCGACGGGGCTGTAAGGAGTAATGTTCTAATGGGCTTGGTTGGGATTCATGTAGTGCGAAAAACAAGGAATCATCCTGAATTCATTTGGACCACATTTGAACACAAGGAAAACGCTCCTGATTGTGCTGATGTTCCTAACCTATCAAATTTTGAAAAATCAGGTAAATGGACATTTTTCAACCCAATGTCCTTTCAGAAAGTAAATACTTACTTCCCTGGTAAACCGACTCAAGTCTGTAGAGAAACACCCTATGGGGTTGGTTTTTTAACGAAAATTCAAGTGGCTAAAGATATAAAAGCGCTTAACGAGGCAATGTCAGACTATTACCAATCACGTAAATTTGTTTGGTCTAACTACTTCCTTGTGGGTACATCTTGGACAGTCTCAAACGAGAGTGATTTAAATAAAGGAGAGATACCTCCCACTTGGAAAAATGAAATAGGCGGTTCGAAGTTATTATCAAACAGCACAATGGAGACCTATGTCCAAAACCCCCAATGGTTTGCTTTAGTGCATCCTAAAGAAGATAGGGGCTGTTTTGCTTGTCATAAATATAATCCTTTAACAAAGAAAGCCTTACATTTAAGCCATATGTTTAATGCGGCCCAAGATTATGGTCCGTGTTTCTTTAAGGATTGATTTAGAACCTAAAAATTGAAACTTCCTAACAAAAAGTGATCGGCTTTCCACTTTTATAATTTTACCCTTTCAAATTAAAAGGTTTTATAGAAATTAACGTTAATTAAACCACATAATAACATTTTATAGCTCAAGACAATCCATTGGACTTATAATTATAAAGAGTTAAGCATGCGCTCCAGACACCCTTGGTTAGACCGCTTATTCAGTCCCCACCCTCAATGGGTCTATAAGACTGGTGTTATGTTATTGGCCCTGTTGTTTAGCTTATTGGCTTCATTAGCAACCAGTCTTTATCAAGTTCATAATGAAATTAAGCATGACGTCGACTACCTCGATCAAATCGTTTCTGTTGCGATTAAATATGGGCTTGAAAAACCCACTCTTTCTGAAGCCAGCGTCGCTAGCGGTGAATGCTCCACTGACACTATAGAGCAGTTAGAGAAGCTTTATGTGTCGCATCTACTTATGTCGATACCCATCGTTAATCTTGATAAGCAGAAACCTTATACCTATTGCTCTCCTTTCGGCGTTGAGCAATTTGAACAACGTAATTTTAAGAACTTACTCAGTACACAATTAAAAGGGGAAATGTGGCGTTTAGCGATTTATTCTCTCTCCACAACCCCAAAACATCCCCCCTATTTATACGGTTCGAATGGACAATATGGCTTCCTCTTTCCATTACGCACGGAATACCTTTTTCTTGAAAATGATTTAGACCATCAACGCTCTATTCGTTTATCTTTACCAAAAGAAAATTACACTATCCTTGAAATAGGCAGTTTGCCCAATGCTGATCGCCTGTACTCGAACTCAGTTGCTTCAAACTATCTTCCTCTTACCTTTGAATCCTCCGTCTCAGCCTCACGAGTGCTTTCGAAGTTTAAGCAAAACTTGTGGCCGGTCACCACTTTACTCTTTATGATTTCACTCACCATTCTTTGGTTATGTGTTTCCTATTGGCACGCAAAAAAAGAAATTGCTCTTCAAAAAGCGGTTCGAGACGCCCAGTTTTTCCCCTATTATCAACCCATTGTAGACGCACAAACAGGTAAAATGCTCGGTGTCGAAGCTTTACTCCGATGGCTTCCCTCTGATGGCCGCGTCATAGAACCAAGCAAGTTCATCCATTATCTAGAGCAAAGTGGGGATATCATTCCAACAACAGAAAATCTCATTACAACCATTTACCGCGACTTATCGTCTTTGATGAGTCAAAACGCTGAGTTTTATTGCAGTGTCAACATCACTCCTCTGCACCTACAAAATGACGATTTTTACCACTATTTAAAGCGGTTTCAGCACGACTACTCAAAACTGACGCTTGAATTGACAGAACGCCAACCGATTGAAAATTTGGCGTTTGCCAGTCAGCGCCTCGCCTTACTCAAAACATTAGGACTTAAAATAAGCCTTGATGATGCAGGTACCGGTTATGGCGGAAACTCCTATTTGCATTATTTCGATATTGACACTATTAAAATAGACAAAATGTTTACACGCTCCATTGATGAAGGAAAATCCGCTGTTCTCGATGGGTATATTAAAATGGCTAAGCAGTTAGAAATGAATCTAGTAGCGGAAGGGGTTGAAAATAAGCTTGAAGCTAACGGGCTTTTATTAAGAGGCGTCTTTCAACATCAAGGTTACTATTACGCTAAACCTATGTCGCTTGAAGATCTCCATCGCTGGGCTTTAGATTATGGTTATACTCACGAGCGGGTTAGTGAGGCGCTCAGCTAAAAACATCACGGAGCTTACCTTAGTCAACAACGAAAAGATGCTCTTGCTAATCTCGTGGTTTAGCCTATTTGAGTCCATAAAACGAACACGTCGGGAGTAAAGAAGATAACCACACTCTTTGCTCATTTGTGGCATCACTTACTTAAAGTGGTCCACCAAGGTCCCCTTGTGGGATAACGAACCGTTCCCGCCTTACACATCAGAACATGTACGTCAGAAAACCCTTTTGGCCCGTTCTTTCACGATAGGTCGAAAACCAAGTCCCTTGTGCGTTGCTGATGCTTTCAAACATTGTCATCCCCATTGATGTTGATTCATACTGACTACGTTGATATCGCAGTCTTTGAGAGCAAAGTCGAAAAACACATTCGTCGGCTTTTTATTCCATCAGCATACCAACACCCGCATCACCGTAAGAGTGGCTGCCTTCACTATTGCAAAAAGCGCCGCAGATGGGCGCAGGCCTGCGTAATATGCCTAAAAAGTTCAGGAGCCTTACCTGGGGCGACGTCCAAGGCTGTTTTTCTACTCAATTAAGCATGCTGGTTAAGTGGTTAAACAGAGTTACTTGGGAATACCAGACACCACACCCTTTGGGTGTGCGTATTCTACTACAAGAATACACAAGCCAGTTTGTAGCACGGCTCTTGAGAGAGAGCCCATTGTTTTGTTCTTTTAAAAGAGCAAAACAATGTCCTTAAAAGGAGTTTAAATAATGCAAATTGTATACGGATATTGTCGTGAAGATGAGGCGGGGAGTTTATTGGACCGCTTTGTTGAACAAGGGGATTTTGTCAGCTTCAAAGAACTGGGCTCAGTCGGGCGTGAATACATGGCATTTGCTGCTTTGTTGCCTTTTACTGACCGCCTCCCCTTTCCTTTCTATTGGAAGGGTGTTCATTTCGTTTCGGTTCAAAAACACACTCAATCGGTCCGTCAACTCACGCCACCACCATCAAAAAATGCTCGCAAAAAACATTATCGTAAACTCAAAAATACGATAATGACCCCCCAAAATTGGAAACAACACGTCAGTCGCAATCGCGGTTTGAAGTATGTAAACGCTTCCTTGTTGCCTTTAATGTAATCAAGAAGCACCATGGGACCACCCTCACTCATACGGCTTAAAGTCAGCCCAAAGGCATGACGAACAAACAACGTCCACTTTTCAACCCACCAGATGCACGACACCCCTTTTGATAAAAGCGGTGCGATGTCGTGCCTCTTTTATTTACATTTAAAGGTAACCACATGAAAGATAAAACCTCACGCTTCATCCTTCCTCTTACGTATTGGCGTCACTTTTGTATGCTACTGGCCGTCTACTTTGCCTGTGCGTCACCCGCTTACGCCGATGACCTTTTTGCCAGTGGTAAAGATACCGTGACCAACACGGTAGGGACGGGGTCTTCTGGCGAGTTCTACATTCTGGTGGCAGGCCTGATTGGCGGCATCATCGTGGGCATCATGCAAAAGAACTGGGTGGGTGGCATCATCGGCTTTTTCGTTGGCGTGGTGTTCTGGGAAGTTGGTAAAGGGTTTGTAGGCTTATAAACCACATAAGGAGAGCGCGAAACTATTCGCCCTATTTCACCATGGATCATCAAGACAAACAAACCCTCTTCGCTTTTCCAAACTACTTACAAACCGACGTCAAAATAGTCGGATTTCCAATCGATGAAATACTCCCTTCTATCTTGTTGTTTTTGATGTTGTTCAACATCAATCGGTTGGTCGCGGTCGCCGTGTGTATCGGCTTTTTCCTCACCATTCGCAGCTTAAAAGTCCGACACGGCCCCAAATTCATCATTCACTTCATCCACTGGTATGGGGATGACACGGCGAATAAAACCATTTTTAAACGCACGCCCCCCACCACAAAAAAATATTGGATTTACTGATGCTCAATGAACATAACGGCGAGGCGCTTAAAGCGGCTCGCTTTATCAATTACGTCCTCACCGCGGTGGTGTTGATCACCGCCTTAGGAGCCGCTGGGTTGAGTTTTGCTTTATTAAGCCAAAACCAAGCGGACAAGCGCACCATAGTGCCGCCTCATATCGACCGAGCGTTTACGATCTCAAGCGATGCGGTTGATGAAGCGTATCTTTCTTTGATGGCCGATTGGTGGATACACCTAAAATTTAATGTCACGCCCTCTAATGTTAAACGTCAATTCAACTTACTCATTACCTACGTGCCGCCTAAATACTGGAGCGGCTTACAAGACAAGTTGATACGAGAAGCCGAATTTATCATCGAGAACGACGTTACCAGTTTTTTTGAAGTTGACTCGCTGTCTATCAATCTCAATGAAATGAAAATACGGATCAAAGGCACACTCAACAAAACCATCGCCGGGCGCACACTCGACCCTGAGCCCGTGACGTATCTACTCCAAGCCGATTACTCAAGTGGCTTGATTGAACTTCACAGCATCGTCCAAGAGGTGCCATTATGAAAATACACTTCCTTTCTCTTGTTGTTGGTTGGTTGTTACCCATCCTCAGCTACGCCAATACGATTGCTGCAAAGACCTACTATTTTGAGCAAAATGACACCATTGTGTTACCGTTATCCTCGGTCAACACCAATCGTTTAGTGGTGAAAGACGACAAGATATTAAACCTTCATTGCCCTAGAGGATTTTGTCTCGCCAAAGCCAATCAACGAGACCAATCGGGCTCGATTACCGTCAAACTCAACATCGCCTTGCCTTTTACCGCGCACGTCACCACAGAAAAAGGCCAAAATTTCTCGCTTTTTATCAACCCTAAAGCCGTACCTGCGGTGGTCAGCGAGTTCATTTCGCTTCGCTCTACTGAAGAGAAAAGTGTCTTTGAAAAAGATCTCGAATACCCTTTGGCCTTGGGGCAGCTCTCCAAACAAATGATACATTGGCAGCGCTCCAAGACGCCTATTCCTGGTTTTCGTGTCCATCCGATTGACCCTGACACTCTCCCCAAAGACACGTCACCACTGGCCATTATTCCGCAAACCCTCTTTGTAGGCCGGCCTTTCTCCGGGCTTATTTATCAAGTTAAAAACCAAACAAGTGACACCGTCACCCTTACTGAAGCGCAATTTTACAGTTACGCCAGCCGGAGTGCCTCACTTGATCGTTATACCTTGGCCCCAGGTGAATCTACCCATCTGTACATCATCACAGGAGGACACTAATGAGACGATTTAAACAGTGGCTATTACGAGAGTCAGACTTGGATGATGGCGTTATTGCCAATGACCGAAGTAAGCAACGCAACCAAATACTCAGCCTGTTGGCCGTTGCGCTCTTGGTCGCGGTTTTTTTTGCATTTAAAGCCTTTAAACAACCGCGCTCTTCACTCGATACTGCCAAAGAAATCGTTGAGCCAACCCCTAATTTTGGTGAAATCATTACTGATGATTTTACCGACAAAGACAACCGCTCAGCATTAACCTTACAAGGTCAAGACATTGAAGACGTCAAAGAGAAGATGGAAAACCTCAATCGAGACGTCGAACGTTTGATAACGAGCAATGAAAATACGCTCGCACAAATGAAAAAAGAGAACGAAACCTTACGCGCTGAAATACGCAATAATCAAGAAGCGCAGCGCACCGTCGCCTTGCCATCAACCCCAGCGTCAGCCTCGAAGGAAGCCAGTCACCTGACCGTCATGGGAGAGCCGGCGCCATTTGGTTCGCGCCCTCTTCCTCCCAAACCTTTGCCCTCTTACGCCACCCATGATCTGCAAAAAGAGAGCTTTCAATACAGCAACGCCGATAAGGCCTCGTTTGATGACCAAGGACAAGCGTTTGACTCGTTTGATTTTTTTTGGACAGCCTCTTCAGAGTCAGCCTACCAACGCACCGTTGACAATTACGTCCCGTCGGGCACCTTTGTGACCGCCAAAATCACCGGTGGCGCGGATGCCAATGCCGGAGCGTTCGGCCAAAGTGATACCGCCCCCATCGTGTTTCAAACCGTGCATGAAGGCGTGTTGCCCAATGGAGAAAAGAGCCACCTCAAAGACTGCACCATCATTGGAAGCGTGTACGGAGACCTCTCTTCGAGTCGTGGCGTGGCCCGCACTCACACCCTCAGCTGCATTCGGGACGGTCGCATTTTAGACATTCCTGTACAAGGCACTGTCTTTAACTTTGGTCGCAATGGCATCCGTGGTACTTCGATTTTACGTAACGGCAAAATCGTCCAAATGGCGGGGATCTCCGGCATCTTAACCGGACTGGGAGAGGCGGGAGCGGGATTGGCCAACACCACCTCGACCTCAGCGCTGGGCTCAACGTCCAGCATCAACAGCGAAGATGTGGGATTAAGTTTATTGGGCAACGCCACCTCAGAAGTAGGGAGCAAGCTTTCGGATTACTACATTGCCTTAGCCGAGTTATACCACCCCTTCATCGAAATCAATCCAGGGGGCATCGTGAATATCGTCTTTACGAAAGGGTTCCCTCTCGATGATGAGGAGGCGATCAAACGCTATGTTGCTCGTCAGGAAAAAGAGCAAGCAAAACCGGACACCCTTTTAGAAACCATCACTCTCAACCCTCTTGCGGCAGAAGTTAACCAACAATTAAATTAAGGTCCGCTTTATGACTATCAAGCTTTTCACCGCGCTGCTTATCAGCGCCCTCGCCGGCTGCTCGGCGGGCTTTCAAGACGAATTCAGCTGCAAAAAAATCGGCGGGACTCCCGGCTGCGCGAGCATGGATGACATTCGAAGTATCTCAACCCATCCAACCTCAAAACGCGCCATCGAGGCGAACGTCCTGGCTTCTCATCCTTTTGTTTTACTGCCAAGACGCACACGTGAAGGCCATCCTGTGCGAACCCAAGACACGGTTAGGAAGGTGGTGATTTTTCCTTTTACTTCGGATGACACCACCACTTACCTCGACACGATGGATATTTATATTGTGTTAGACGAGTCTACTTGGACAGGTCGCCCTGTTCAGGCTATCAAGAAGGATTAACGCCATGGGCGTATCAAAAGATTTAAAAGGGTTTTATCAAGAAGCCAAACGTGAATATAACCACCTGCATTCTGAACTGCCTTACCGGACTTTTGATGCGGAGCACGGCCTCTTTCATAACAGAAAAGGCGTCGGATTTGGCTTCAAATTGAGCGTCTTAGCGGGGGCGAATGACGATATAGTGGAGGCGTTTAACCGTCTCATCATGGATTTACCGACTGGCCATAAATGGGATTACCATGTTTCCATGATGGGCCACAACCGCGTGAGTCATTTGATTGAGCAAAATGCCGCATTGAAATCCGCTCGTACGGGTATTTGCAGTGAATTAGCAAAACAAGAAGCCGATTACGCCAACTTTGCGGCTCACCACGGCTTTTTTCATCGTCAGAAGCATTACTTTGACATCAAAGATTACACCGCGTGGTTGTTTGTCTCCAGTACGGACGATGTTGACCAGGTATTGGATTGCAAAGAGGCACTCACCACCTCTTTATCCCAAATTGGACTGGAGCTCACGCCGCTCACCCCTGAAGGCTTAATCAACTACGTCGAAGGCATTCTCAATTTTGACCCCACACAAACTGCCCCTTGTGAATCTGAATACGCCCCCGAAGCGTTGCTCTACAAACAAGCCCTCTCTCCTGATACCGAGTTTTTAACGCGCCGACATTACACCGACGTTCGCTTTAGTAACCGCCAACATCAAACGGTGACCTCTCGGATCATTTCCTTAGGCTTACGCAGCACGCCTCGCACTTTCCGCCTATACGCCTTGCCCGATTGTTTTGCGTCCTTAAAGAGCGTGGCCAAAAATGTGCAATGTCCACACCTCATGACCCTCAATTTTCGCCATCAAGAATCGGGCAGTTTTGCGACCAAAAATGGCGGACGCATTGGAGAGCTGGAAAAGACGCTCAAGTCCCCGATGGCATTTTTCTTCCCTCAAGCGAAGAAAGAGCAGGCCGAACGCGAGCAAATTCGAGATGAAATGTCGGATGGCATCAACAGCATGGCATACATGCACCTGACGCTGACGTTATTCACCAATAAAAAATCCGAGCGACTGCACCGCACTACGGCCATTAACGCCTTTCGCTCTGGCGGGATCGATTTACAAACCGTCTCGATGCTGCAAAGCCAAGCACTCATGACAACCTTACCGTTCATGATGACCGATGGGTTTTGGGCTGATTGCGACCGTGCTGGACGCATTCAAACCGTAAAAACCGGTAATGTGGCTAACCTCTTGCCTCTTGTGATGGACGTAAAGAATTTCAGTGGCGGCATGATGCTGCCCACCATGCGCCAACAAGCCTTTTGGTTTAATCCGTTTAATTGTGGGTCAGATAACTACAACATCGCCCTGACCGGAGGCTCCGGGGCAGGAAAATCCTTCTTTGTGCAAAAGCTCGCCGAAACCCTCTTTGCCATGAACGGTAAAATCTGGGCGTTAGACAAAGGAAAGAGCTTTAAAAAGCTCACCTTGATGCTTGGCGGTCGCTATATGACGGCTGACAAGATTTACCTCAATCCATTTACTCATCTGGAACGCATTGCTATGGGCGATGACTATACCGATGAGAAAGGCGAACAGGTCAACCCTCTCAAGGAAACGCTGCACACCATCACCGGACTCTTTGCGACCATGGCCTGCCCCACGCACGAAATGGGAGATTTTGAAAAATCGGTCCTCGGAGATTGCATCATTACGGCTTGGCAGGTACACAAAAGCGAGACCTTGGTTGACCATGTGCAAGAAGCGCTGTTTTCGGCGGCCGAAAAACAAGGCGGTGATCGCCGTCTTTCCGATATCGCCATGCAACTGAATAAATACCGCTCAGAGGGGATCTACGGAGACACTTTCAATAAACCGTCCATGCTCGACCCCAATGTCCACTTTACCACCATTGAACTGGACGGGTTTCCCTCGGACATCATGCGACCGGTGATTTTTGCGCTGATGTCGAGCATCACTCAGCAGATGTACCTGTCCGGCTCTCGTTCCACGCCGAAGATGTGCATCATTGAAGAAGCGTGGTCTCTGATGGCCGGCTCTAATGCGCAGGCGCAAGAGTTCATCAACACCGGTTATCGCACCGCCCGAAAATTTGGGGGATCGTTTTGCACCGTAACGCAAGGGATTGAAGATTTTTACAGCACACCCGAAGCGCTTGCCGCGTTCAATAACTCTGACATTCACATCACTCTGCGTCAAGGCAGTGGATTGGCGAAATTCATCAAAGACAATCCTTCACACTTTTCACCCTATGAGCAATTTGTCATCAAGAGTTTTGAAAAGTCCTCCATCGCCGGTTACAGCTCTGTCATGCTAAAAACCGGGAATGTCACGACCTTTCATCGCTTGTTTGCCGATCCTTTTACTCGTGCGTGCCTTTCGACAGAGCCGCATGAGTTTGAGTATTGTGAAAACTTGATGAACCAAGGCCTATCACTTATGGAAGCCGTCAATCAAACCGCCGAGCATTTTTACGGAAAGGAAATTAAGACCTTTAATACCCTCATCTATGGCAAGGAGCCCAAATGAAATCCATCCGTCACACCTATCTTGTCTATGCCTTGTTGGCTATAGCGTTAATGATGTTCACCCTGATAGCCATCAAGCTCAATACGGCGCCTCAAATCGTGGTCTTCGATATCGAACAAACGTTATCGCAATATCAAGACCAACTCATTGAAGCCAATCTCGGCGATCAGGCGCACAGCGCGCAACTGGCGACCTTTGATACAGAACTCAGGCGCCTCTTGAAAGAATACGCACAAGCGCACCACCTCGTGTTCCTCGTGCCAGGCGCACTCATCAGCGGCGCGCCAGATAGAACCACCGAGATCCAACATTACGTTATTGAGGCGCTTAAAAAGGAGTCATGAGTTTATGATTATTCACGGTCATTCATCCATCACACCCACCGCACTCTTAAAAGTGATCAGTATCACCTTACTTACCCTCGCCCCCACCGCGCTTGGTCAACAGTTCGGCCGTCAAGGCGAACTGTTTCCCATCGCAGAAGTCGACATGTTGCAATGGATCAACAGCCGATTGACACACTTAGAAGCCACGGGAGAAACGGCAAAGATGCAGCAGCAGTTTGTGGAGAGCGTAGAAAAGAGCGTGCGAAGACCCCCTCCCGCTGAAGGGTTGACCACCACCACCGCGCCCAACACCTTTTACATCGACCCATCATTAAAGCTGGCCACTGATATCAAAGATGCACAAGGCAACCTCCTTTATGCCAAAGGCCTCGTCATCAACCCCTTTGATACCGACACTTGGCCAATCGATATTCCCAAACACTCATTCGATTACTCGTATGTGATTGTCTTTCTTGATGGTGACGACCCAAGACAGCGCGCTTGGGCTAAACAATACCGCGCAGATAAGCCGATAAAATGGACCCTCACCAACGGCAGTCCAGAAAACGTCGCCAAAGAGTTTGACGCTCGAATTTATTTTGACCAACAAGGTCACTACAGCCGTCAGTTTCAACTCTCACACATTCCTTCACTGATTGAACAAGACGGAGCGCGGTGGAAGATCACAGAGATCGACGTGACGCCATTCACCTCGGCCATGAACAAGAGTGAGACGACAACAAAATAAGGAGAAAAACGTGAGATCCCCTAGGTTATTACTGTTTGGTTTGTTCCTATTTCCTTGGCAAACCCAAGCTCAATCCGCCGCTTGCACGGGGCATTTTTTAAATCCATTGTCTGATATTTGCTGGGACTGCCTATTTCCTATGACACTGGGCAGTGTGCCTCTCATTAGCTCTTCATACCCTGACACCGCCAACCCAAGCATGCCGATCTCCTACTGTCCTAAACCCCCGCCCATTTTTATGCAAATTGGCTTAAACATTGGGTATTGGGAGCCGTATTCCTTGGTGGACGTGACGCGAGTCCCCTACTGTATGGTCAACATGGGGATGCAGTTGAGTCATGACAATAGCCAACAAATAGGAGGCTCGCAGCACGACTCAAGCAGCAAAACCAGCGGCAATGCTTTTTATCACGTGCATTGGTACAAATATCCGGTGATTTATTGGCTACAACTGATGCAGTCGGCGGCCTGCATGGCCACGGATAATTTCGATGTGGCCTACCTCACCGAGCTTGATCCCTTTTGGGAGGATGATGAGATGTCGTTCATTCTTAACCCCGAAGCCATTTTATTTGGCCACCCCACCACGCAGCTCTCTTGTATCACCGAAGCCATGGCGACCACCACAGGGCGCGTTTTGCCTTTTGATGCGCTTTTCTGGTGTTTAGGCTCACAAGGCAGCGTCTACCCATTAACCGGTAACAGCGCTTACTCTCATACCGGTCCTCAAGTTGGAACACTGATGTTAGAGCGTTTTAATTTTAAAATGCACAGGCAAGGCATTGTATGGGAAACACGAGGCGAGGATGGCGCGGTCTGTTATCAGTGGCCAGAGCCTATCTTGCCGAAAAGTCGTTATCGCTATCAATTGTCGGCACCGATTGGTGATGCCGCTCACTGTTATCCCTACGGCACAACGTCGTCACTTTGGGAGCAAGGCAAAGACAACCCGATAACTGGAGGAAACTTTGGCTTTGTGAACTGGCGTAAACGTAACTGCGTATTTTTATAAGGAAACGAGACGATGTCATTTAGCCCAAGCACCTCTTGGCTACTACTTATTCTGCTGGTTAGCCCTCTTGCATTGGCCGAAGTGGGTTACTCACAAGAAGAGCTCAAAGCCCTTGCCAAGCAAGAGCAGACCATTGCAGCGCCAGCCAATCACAGTGAACTGGCTCCCCTCCTTGAGCGGAGTCAAAAACATAAGCAAGAAGCGTTGTCGATGAATCAACACCTCGATAACGCGTTGCAAGACTCGCCGCTCGCGAGTGTGCTTGTGGAGCCTCAGGAAAATCCAAACAAAAAGGCGCAAGGTGTGATGGTGTTTGTGTCACTTTCCATGCCTGATAACGCGCTCAAACAGCTCCTCAAACAAAGTCAGCAATATCAGGTTCCGCTCGTGATACGTGGGGTACTGCCAGAAGGCATGGTCCCAACCACCTCTCGAATCATGGATTTGTTAGAAGCGTCCGACGAGGGAGAGGCGATTGAGGGCGGTTTTGCCATCAGCCCACAATGGTTTCGTCAATTTAACATCACCCATGTCCCCGTGTTTGTGGCGATTGGAGACGCGTGCAATGAAGCGTCTTGCCCGAAAAATGCTTACGACATGGTTTACGGCAACCTTTCCCTTCCCAACGCATTAACGATTTTAAGCCAAGGCGATGTCGGACACATCGCCAAACAAGTGCTCAATAGGAGTTCCCCTTGAATACGCCCTTTTTGCTCTCTTTCAGCGCCGCTCTCTTAATTTCCCTTCCTACCCTGGCCGACCCACAAAAAAACACGTTTTACGACAACGTGGAATGGGCGAAAAACGCCCAAAATGAGGCTTACAACCCCTCAGAGATGACGCTTAACCTGTCCGACTTCTGCAGCGACAATAATCTAGGGTGTGAAAGCCAAATCCGACAACCTGATGAAGCGGGGATGACTGACGCACAAATCACAAACCAATCCACGTTGGAGTTTGGCAGCAACGAACACGCTCAAGCAATACAAGAGGGGTTTAACAATAATAGTGCCATCATTGACCCCAATGATGATACGTATCGATTCGCCACCCTTGGCATTGAGAACGCCTATGAGATCAGTCATGGTCAGTCTAATCAGTACGTGGATTGTGACAACGCCACGCAGTGCGTCATCGATAATATCGCAAAGCAATGTCACCGGCCGACTCACAACCCAGTACCGTGTGAAAAAGTCCCCGTCGCCTCCGTGAGCCTCAGTGAAGTACTCTACCGCTGTCCATCCGGCTGGACACAGCAAGGGGAGGATTGCCAACGTCCCCTCCCACAATGCCGATACAATAATAAACATTATGTGAGTCAAACGGGAGGTGATGGCATTTTCTCATCGTCACGAACCACGTATTTATGGGGCGGGAAGCAAGTCTCTCCCAATCAAGGCTATACGCTTGGCGAGTTAAAACAGACCTATCACGTTAATTGGCAAGCGAGCGAACACTGGGATAAACGCTACGAGATTTGTCGACCCACTACACAAACGAAAAAAGCCACGCTAAGCTGCTCAAACGGGTTCACCTTATCCGGGGGAAACTGCATCAAAAACACCATAACCTGGCGAACACAATGCAACCTGATGAACTCATGCAAGATCACTCGCCAGCAATGCATTGAAGGTCGAGCCACTCGGACCATTAATGGCATACCGACCACGCTTGATTGCTGGAAGTACCGGGTTGACCACCAATGCACTCGACCCAATACGTGCAACGTCCTGCCCGCCGATTGCACCACGACTTCGACCCATTGCAGCCTCCAGAAAAACGGTGTGTGCATTGAGGAGAAAGTCAATAAATCCTGCCCACAACGGCGCTGCAGTGCCACTCAATTAATCTGTGGAGAAGAGAGCTTTTGTCTGGATGGCGATTGTTTTGAAGCCATGGCGACCACTTCAAACCGCTTTAATGAAAGCACCTCAGCCTTAGCCGCCCTCGCAGAAGCCGCTGACGGTCTTGGCGATCCACCAATGATATTTACAGGCAAAGGCATGAAATGCACAGACGCGGCTTTGGGTTTTGCCGACTGTTGCAAAGACGGTGGTTGGGGCACGAGTATTGGCGTGACGCAATGCAACGATGAAGAGAAGGCGCTCGGCCAAGCCAAAGAGCAAGGGCTTACGATTGCCCTTGGCAGTTATTGCGCAGAAAAAGTCTTAGGCGCGTGTATCCGGAAAAAGAAGACCTACTGCGTCTTTGACAGCAAGTTGGCACGCATCATCCAAGAGCAAGGCTCGAAAGGCCAGTTAGGTATCAGTCTGGGAACCGCCAAAACCCCCATTTGCGGCGCCCTTACCCCCGAGCAGCTTCAAAACATAGATTTTGAACGCCTCGACTTTTCGGACTTTTATGACGACATGCACCGCAACACCAACCTGCCTTCGGCAAAAGAAATCCAAGAGCGATTGCAAAGCGCTTATAGACCTTAACTTAATCAATGATGAGGACATGATATGGACCCCCTACTCCCTCTACTTGTGGCCACCCTGTCGACAACCGGGTTTGCTACCACCC
The DNA here is from genome assembly GCF_041467395.1 of Vibrio sp. 10N.247.310.98. Taxonomy (NCBI): domain Bacteria; kingdom Pseudomonadati; phylum Pseudomonadota; class Gammaproteobacteria; order Vibrionales; family Vibrionaceae; genus Vibrio; species Vibrio sp. 10N.247.310.98. Next base: position 71,494 of record NZ_JBFSUL010000018.1, read on the forward strand.
TGATCCGCCATCTTCTGTTCAAACGAAAACTCCATCAGCTCAAGCAAGAAATGATGAGGCACCAACAAAAACACGGTAACGATGAAGCACTTTGGATGTTATTTCACACGCGCACCCACAAGATGCTGAGTTTCTGGCAATAATGAGGTCACACCATGAAGGAGATATCCACAAAAACGGTGAACAACTCCGTTAACCGATTAATAATCAACCTCCTACCGTTGATGTTGTTGTCTGTGTTTGCCTTTCACAGTTTCGCTAATGAGCCCCCCAAAGGCTGGCGCTGGTATAACGAGGCCAAAGCGCCCAAAGTCCCTCCCAAAGAGGAGGAGAGCCTCCCCCCCAACAGCGTGTCTACTGTGATGAGCGCCACCGAGCAGATGCAATGGTTCCACCGGACATTTGAGGAAGCGTTAAACGATGCCACGATTAACCCAGCCGATGAAGAGAAAAATCTAAAATTGATGAAGCTGAAAAAATTCATCGATGGCAAAACCACTCAAACGGGCATGACCTTCAAAAAGCTCATCAACGAACACCCCGAATACTCGTACACCAAAGACCGCCCCACAGAGCAAGCCGCAAGAGCGACGTACTATCAAGGTCTCCAGCTCAAAAACGAAGCCACTGTGCGTCAATTGGTGCAAGAAGGTTGGGGCCTCTACTTCATCTACGAAGGGCAAGACGCCTTATCTCAAACTCTGGCGCCCTCCATCCAAGACTTTGCCCACCGGTACCACATCGAACTGGTGGGGATCAGCAAAGACGGTCAGACCTTTGAGGCGATTGATGAAAACCGTATTGATAAGACAGGGCGTGTACAGGTGCGCTACACACCGGCTTTAATGCTGGCCAATGTTCACACCAAAGCACTCAAGCCCCTCGCCTACGGCTTCATTTCACAAAAAGACTTGCTCTCTCGCTTTCACAACGTCGCGACCGATTATCAAGACAGCGACTTTTAAATTAAGGAGCCCCCTATGAACGTTTTCCTTCGCACGTTATTGCTGGGTGTGCTGATGATGCTCGCCTCACCCTCATTCGCTCAAGCGCAAACTCGCCCTGTGATGACAGGTCAGTACGCTTTGGTGTTCTTCCATTTTAGTCAATGCCCTGAGTGTCACCACTTTGCGCCGACCATGAAGCGACTCGAGCAAACCACCCAATTGCCTGTGTACGATTTCTCCTTTGACGGACAGCCCATACCCGGTTTCACCACGCCTATCCCGACCAATCCTGACATCACAGCCGCGTTTTTTGGGGATCTCAAACACGCCATTACGCCCGCCACGTTCTTAATCAACGTCAGCAATGGTAAGTACGTGCGTTTGAGTGAAGGCAATGTTCCGTACACTGAGCTGCTTAAGAGCTACCAAGCCGTGCGCGCCGATGTCGCCATAATGGAGAGTTTACAATGACACGACCTACCCTCCTGGCTCTCTTGATGAGTATTGCCGGTTCACTTCATGCGGGCGGCCTGGGCGACGCCATGAACAGCTTTTGGGATGACAGCAGTTTTAACAGCAACATCACGAACCCAAGTGCCTATCAGGGTCAATCCGCCACCTACTATAATGCGGGCAGTTTGTTTGCTCGCACCAACATCAAAAACATTCAACTGGCCGCCATCACCTTGCCTTCTGTCAGCGCAGGGTGCGGTGGCATTGACGCCTTTATGGGCGGCTTTTCTCATATTAACTCTGACCAACTGGTGGCTTTTGGTAAAGCCGTCATTGCCAACGCCGTGCCCTTCGCGGTGGATTTAGCGCTGCAAACTTGGGCGCCGAGCATCAAAGAGAATCGGGACAAACTGCAAGCCATTGCTGATCAGTTCCTCACCACCTCGATGAACTCTTGCCAAGTAGCGCAATCGGCGGTCTCTGGTTTAGCGGCCTTTACCGATGGGGAAGCCAAGCGACATGCCTGCGCCACCCTAGGCACGCAAAGCAACGCTTTCGCTGATTGGTTAGAAGCGCAACACGAATGTCGCAACGTCCGTACCAACCAGAGCACACTGGCTAGCAACACCGATGACGCCACGGCGCACGCAGTGAAAGTGAACTTAAATGTGGTGTGGGATGCGCTCATGAAAAGCGCTTACCTTCAAGACAATCAAGAGGTCGCCGAGTTTATCGTAAGCCTCACTGGCACCGTCATTTACGACGCGCAGGGGACGCCAAGCTACATTCCGGCCATGTTAGTGGGTAACGACACCGCCATTAACGCCCTTTTGACCGGAGGGGATTTGGAGGTGTATCGATGCGACAACACCGAGACCTGCCTTTCGATGAGCCTAAGCGCCATCAGCCTAAATGAAAGCCAAGCCTTTAACGCCAAAGTGCGCCACACCGTCGATACGCTCTATGCCCACTTACAATCTGACCAACCTATCACCGACTCAGAGAAGAGCTTTGTTGAACTCAGTGACATTCCTATCTTAGCAATGCTCATTGATGATGCGCACCTCAACCTACAACCAGAAAGCCATTTATACGCTCAAAATATTGCCGCCGATCTCTTGCATGCCTATCTCAACAACATGCTGATGATCGTCAATCAATCCATGACCAACCTCGCTTCGGTTAACCCAACCGACGTCAATCGCACTCTCGAAGGCATCAACAGTGCAAGGGATTACTTACAAACCATTCGAGACCGTCACAAAACAAAATTGAACGCGTACTTAGCCCTCACTGAGCGCTTAAAACGCAAACGAAAGCTCCTTAGCCAATCGGCAAGTGACGCTACCCTATCGAACCTCACCTTTGGCCATTAAAGGAGATCCCCAATGACCTTAGACTTTTATCTCTATGGCGCAGGCCCTCAATTACAACGAGCCTTGAACGCCGTCGCCACTTTTTTTACCACCAACACCTTTGGCTCGTTAATCGAAATCGCCTTACAACTGGCCTTTATCATCAGTGCCACCCTATTTTTTGTGTCTCGAGACGCGAAACATGTGATGCGTTTTATGTTCATTTACTTGGCTATCCCCACTTTTCTTATCAGCATGAAAGCCACCGTCCATATCAATGACGCGCAAAATCCTATGCGCATTTATTACGTGAATAACGTGCCTTACATCGTCGCAATACCCGGTTGGGCGGCCACCACGTTCATGCACGGCTTAACCGAAGGCATTGAAATCGTCTTTAGCAGTACAGAGGATGAAAGCTACAGCTCCTCAGGCATGGTGTTTGGTTCGAATTTATACACGTTGCTTCGTAGCGCCAACGCCGAAACCATTGATCTGCAACGCTATTGGAAAGACTTTTATCACAACTGCATCGTCGGAGACATTCGAATTAACAAAAAGTACTCCATGCAAAACATCCTGCAAGCACCGGATTTACTGGGTTTTCTCGCCACAAAATCGATGTCCCCCATTCGTGGGCTCTATAACCATCAGGGTGAATACAGAACCTGCCGCGACGCGTTTCCTGAAATCACTCAACAATTTGATGAAGAAGCCAATCAAACCTTCAATAAACTGGGCGCGTATATTTTAGGAAGAGAAAGTAATATCAACTCAACATTTTTAAGAAACGCCATCGAGAATAGCCACCAAGATTTAATTGGGGTCAGTAACAGCGCGGTCGATATTTTAAAACAGAACATGGTCATCAACATGACGCGCTGGAATATCGAAAACACGCACCGAGGTATCGCGGCCAACTACGCCTACACCGCCAACCAAATGCAAACGACGACCATGTGGGCCAACATTGGGCTACAAGCCAAAGAGTTCATTCCAATGATGCACTCGATAGGGGTGATTTTGTTTGTCTGCTTTGGGGCGATTATTGCCATCATTGCCTTGCTGCCACATATGACGCTGCCTGTCCTTAAAAACTATGTGGGCAGTTTTTTCTATCTGGCGACTTGGCCAATGATCTTCACCATCCTCAACGCGATCATGATGTGGTTCTTAGAAGGGGCGACCCAGGGCGCGACACAAGGGTTACGCGGCATTACCCTCTCGAACATGAGCGGCATTGATTACGTCAACACGCGTTACGCCGCCATTACTGGTTACTTGATGATGTCCACCCCCGCGATTGCCTTAGCGTTAACCAAGGGGGCGGCGGCCATGATGAGCAGTTTAAACTACCAACTGGCGGGGATGATAAACCAAACCAATGCCCGTACTTCAGCCGCGGCCTCAAGCGGTGACATCAGTCACGGTAATACGCAAATGCAGACCCACACGTTTAACAACGTCAATGGCAATAAGTTTGATACGTCGACCCTGTTGAAACAGCACGGTACCACCACCCAAGACACTAAAGGTATGCTTTCAACGCAATACGGGGATACCACCGTGTATGACACTAGCCCTACCGCGTCGAATTTCCAATGGAACGTCGCATCAACCAGTCAATACAGTGAAGCGGTGCAAGACTTGCACACCAATGCTCAATCCAACCTCTCGACACAACAAGCGGCCTTGTCGCAAAGCACACAAAGTGGCTCTCAACTGATGGCCGATTGGAAAGAGAGTTATTCTTCAACCCAAGGTTACGGTTTAACTCATGGACACGGTGCAACTGCTGCGGCTTCAAAAGGCTTAGAGCAGGTCAACTCCGCCACTGAGCAAGTCAGTGCAGCAACCGGATGGAGCCATGAGAAAGCGAATGCCTTCTTACACTCTGCGTACGGCGGTTATGACGTGAATGCAGGACTGTCAAGCGGCGCTCTCGGTGACGCCGTAGGGTTTAATGGGAATGTGAACGCGTCCACGGGACAAAAATGGACACAGGAAGACCGCGAAACGCTCAGCAGCATGAGCAACGAGCAACAAAGCCAAATGCAAGCCGCTATCGAATCCTACCGCTCTGGTGCCAACCAAACCATCGATGCGAGCAACCGCCTCACGGCCGACGAACGTAATACGGAGATGGGCACTTACGCCACTGGCTTTACGGCGAACTTTAGTGAGACGCAAGGCTTGATAACGTCCACGACACAATCTCAGCAAGAGGTCGATACGCTCAGCCAAGTCAACAGCCAAGAGCATCGTCAAGTGGCGAGCCTGATTGAGAAACTGGAAATACCATTCCAAGATTTTGTGGAGGAGCAATATAAATCTGAAGAAGGACGAGCAAAGCAGATTCTTACCGGTAGTAATGATAAATCACGCCAAGATCGAACAAATGAATGGGAAGCATTTAAAACAACCGACACGTTTAAAGATTTTGTGCTCGCCAGCGTACCCACTCAAGAAGAGCACGAACAAACCTTTAATCCTGAGCCGACCCAAGCCGAGTGGCAAACGATGGTGGGCGAACAATACAAAGGTAAAGCTCTAGGCAACACCAGCCAAACGGTGATTGAGCAGCATGAACAGCGCGGCGGCACTGAGCGTTATTACAACCCAGACAACCACTCACAAATCGTGGAGGAGACACGTGAACAATTTGAGGCCACCAGTAACCGTGTTGAGCCACCTTCCACCTTGCAGCCAACAGAGAATGAGGAGGATAAAACCCGAACTTAAATATAAATAATGGTTAATTATTGAGTAACCCAAGTAAGGTATCAAAACAACCTAGTATTATACACAATATTAAATGGAGAGAATAATGATGATGAAATGGATCGTATTAGGCTTATTCACATGGTGCTCTTTTTCAGGAGCTACGGCACAAGGTTTTGATGAACTTTCAGGCAGTAAAAACAATCCAGCCTCTATGACGTATTACTTGGAGTATTATAAAAAGACGAATAATCAAGAATATCAATACTTATTAGCCACCGTTCGTGCTGCTGCAGATACGGTAGATTTTTATACCACTCGATTAGATGCTCGCGATCAGCGCATTGATTATTGCTTGCCCATGAAAGATGCAGCCAATCGCGACACTTTATATAACTGGAAAACAAAAGAGCTAATAGATCTTATCAATAACCAAATTGAGCATGATCCTCGTGTAAAAAAATATAATAGGCTTGCGGGCTCTATCGGAAGCTACCTTGTTGCCGCTCTCAAAGAGCAATACCCTTGCCCTGTACAAAAGCAGTTGTAGGCTGTTGGTTTACCCTACCAAAAGTTATCCATTATTATCATGCCGTTCGCTACTACCCCCGTGATATCTCACGGGGGTAAACTTAGACCAAGCTACTGACTTGCCGCGTTTTTCAAAGTAATGATGACTGCGCCCTCTGCTGTGTCCTAATAGGCTGATATATACCTATAGGCTTTCAACCAATCCAAGTTCATTACTTGTAATCTGGTTTAATTTTTTGCTGAAACTCCCCCTGTTGACCCCTAACATCCTAGTAGCCTTTGATTGATTACCACGCGTATGAGTTATCAACTCAGTAAACAATGTTTTTAGCACCGTAGGAGTAACCCAAGACATATCCGAGCTAGCTGATTTATTATCAAACCATGTTAGCTCCAGTTCTGCTCGGATAAGTTTTTTCAAATGGTCTTTGTTGATTGGGGTTAGTTGGTCATTCATATAAATTGGAGGTTGTTAATCGATTTTATCATGTTGGCAAATTTATCATGAAAGTGCCTTAAAATCCGCTCACTCCCAAATTTGATGTCATGCAGGCTTTGGTTTGTAGTCGCTTGGTGGGCACAGTCATCTTGACTTGAGTATGTCGTCTACTCGACAATTATGAGTTAGAAGTGTTCGGATTCCGAACAAGGAATCCGACTTCAAGCGTTGCCTTCCCTGCCCTAGCTCATCAATAGCTATCATCCTGATAAATATTACCTTACAAACTATACTCATCATCTATCGCTTGTGTTTTAATGCATCTAAACGCTTATCAGGTAATCTTCAAATGGCACGAAAACACGATGGAATCATATGGCACTTAATGGACGCTCCATGGTGGTTAAGCGTAGTACTCTCTGCTTGTATTTATTTTGGGCTTTCATACCTATTGCCTAGCTTGGCCGTGGATAGCAATAATTTCATCTTTGAAGCTATTGCTCCAAACTTGCCCTTGATGGCTCCATATTTTACGTTCTTATTTCTTCTCCCCGCACCGATAGCGTTTTTCAAGCAATATCAGAGGAAAAGAAGCTATCTCAAGACGAACACTCAGATTAAAATTCAGAGGAATACTTCCCCACTAAATCACCTGACTTGGATCGAATTTGAAAGTTACATCGGAGAATACTTTAAGTCTCAAGGGTATGCGGTCAAACAGTCTTTCGCTCAAAAATCTGATGGCGGTGTTGATATTTGGCTTACAAAAGATAGTGAATTAAGCCTTGTACAATGTAAGCATTGGAAAACTCGCAAAGTGGGTGTGCAAATTCTAAGGGAAATGTACGGTGTCATGATCGCGAACAATGCCAGTAAGATGATTATCGTAACTTCAGGAGACTTTACTTCTGAGGCTGTCACTTTTTCTCTAGATAAGCGCCTGTGGCTAGTCAACGGCAGCGAACTAGTACATATGATTGAAGATGGCCGCAGCTTTCAAAATAAACCATCAATATCGCCCCAAACACACAGGGCAGGCGTCGAATCTATGATTTGCCCTAGTTGCCAATCTAAGCTTGTAATGCGTGTTGCTAAGCGAGGAGCTAAATCTGGTATGTCTTTTTATGGTTGCTCTACGTATCCAAAGTGTCGTTATACTTGCGACTGCTGAGTTTTAATCTATTCGCAAAATACGCTTGTTGTAGCAAGTAATCTTTGATGGCCCGAAAGTTGCTGCTGGCATCTATGCTATTTGGCATGGCCAACAACTGATTTATTGCGGTATCTCTGAAAGACAAGGCTAGGTCTGGCAAGATATTGGAGCAATTACCTCTTTTAAACCCTCTCTAGATGAACCTTGTCCAGTTCTGAGTCAGCATGTCGTCGCGACTCATGTTCTCAATCTCTATTGTCTTCCGACAGTTGGAATTGCGGCGTTTCTTTCTCTGGTAAAATAAAGCAGAGAATGCTCTAACTTACTTGTCGCTCTCCAATTTTCCAAGCTATGTACTTGTAAACTTGCCTACCGCAATCATCTGATACATAATGACACTACCATCTGATAAGGAGTTATTGTTATGTCACAAATGCAAGCATTCAAGCCTGTTAAACAGCCAGCTAGCTTTTGGCAGCAAGTAGGTATTCCATCGCGAGGGGTAACCCTTTATGAGTCTGTTCATAAAGGTCTGGATTTTGATGTTTTTGACAAACTAGCCAAGCACTCTAAATTGGAAAAGAAAGAGTTGGCTACCGCTGTTACAATTCCACCAGCCACACTAAACCGCAGATCGAAAGCTGGACGTTTTAACAAAGACGAAAGTGATCGTTTGTACCGTTTTGCTGAGATATTCAACCAAACCATCAACTTGTTTGAAGGTGATATTTTGGCCGCGTGTGAATGGATCAAATCCCCTGTGGTTGGTTTGGGTAATCGCCGCCCTATCGATATGGTTGCCACAACTGCTGAATCAGAGGGTGTGCTAAACCTAATTGGACGATTAGAGCATGGGGTATTTTCTTGATCACTTTGTACCGAATCGTAAAGGAAAAGTGGGAAGAGTCAGCTTTCGATGGCGAAGGCTCCAGACTGTACGGAGGGCGTTGGAATTCTATTGGACGGTCTGCGGTTTATGTTGCTGCGTCAGAGTCACTTGCCATTTTAGAAATCTTGGTTCATCTCAAAAATACCAAAGTACTTGAAAATTATGTCTTGTTTACGTTGGAACTGGATGAAGCCGATGCTTTGGTCCTTGAAAATGACGACTTACCGGACAACTGGAATGAAGAGCCAGCCCCGCTTCAGACAGCCGAAATCGGTGATCAATGGTTATCGAGCTATTCAAGCTTGGCGCTGGCGATCCCATCGGTGATTGTGCCTCGCGAACAAAACTATGTGCTCAACACAAAACATCCAGGTTATCCAAAACTCATCAAAACAGCCAAAAAACACGAAATTTCTTTCGATACGCGGCTTCTATAAATCAGCTATTCCCACTGTAATTGTCCGAGGACATTAAAGTTTGTCAGTTCCAATTTAGTTTGATCTGTTTTTGGCTACATCAAGTTAGACGGCGAAGATAAGTTAAACCACTTTCGCCCCGTTATTTTTCACAGAAAAAAGCGGTTCAACACTCCTCAGCTGAGTTTAGGCGATTAAAACTAATGCAATCGCACAAAAATTCAGTCTTGTTTTTCACTAGATAGAGCTAAACGAAATATTGTAATTAACGGTTCTAAATCGAGTGATACCCCTGCAATATTTGCATCAATCCATTCTTGTTGAGTAATTTTAGGCCACTCGATGGTGTAGCCAAGGACAAATACGAGTTCTTCAAAGAAAAAACGTAAAGTTCGGCCATTACCTTCCCTAAAAGGATGTAACAAATTTAATTCGCAAAATAGACTGGCTAATTCTTGGATAAGATCAGGCAAAGCCAAATTGTCTAACGAAGGGATAATATCAAATAATTTTGAAGCTTCAGCTTCAATCCTAGAAACGGTACAGAATCGAGTGTAGCCTTTAGATATATCCACTTCTCGAACTTGACCTGCCCATTCAAAAATATCTTGGAATAGATGGTGATGTAGACATTTGAGGTGATTGAAGTCTAAATGCTTGATTTCAGAAACATTACTTTTGTATGAAAGGTACCTATAACTCGTAAACTCAACTTCGGCTTTTTCAAGTTCATCCGAGTCAAGTATATTCAATCTGTTAATTAAAACATCAGAATTTGAGTAACAGTATTTGTCCTGATCAGCACCATATTTATCTCGCATACTTGCGTTTTAAATCTTCAATGGTTTGAACGTTCGATTTCTTATTTATCGTCATGCCTTCATAACCCAAACTGGTTTTGAAGTTCTTTAAGCTAGGGGTAAATGTAGCTTTTTGGCGCTTCGGATTTGAGACATTGGCCATATCAATGTTCCTCTTGTTGGTTGCATTAATTGTACATGACTAATCAGCTAATGTCATGAAGTAGCGATTTTCGCAAAGCCAAGTGAGCCGCGCAGCAGCATTCTATTCTAGTAATGTCACTGGCAAAGTTTTATCCAGAGGCTTCATTGGCCTAAAGTTTTACCCGTGGCACTTGTCTCTCAAAGTGCCAGCTAGCTCAGAGCTGCCCCAAAAACGTCACAATCTGAATTTTAACACGTGGCATTTTGTGATTACCGAGGGAGGTTGACGGTCTAATTACCGAAGGACTCTGTCACAGTCT
>NZ_JBFSUL010000019.1:0-78788 GCF_041467395.1 Vibrio sp. 10N.247.310.98
CATATCACTTACTACCGTTTTTGTTTTTAGTTCCCGCTAATCCGCGATGAACCTTAAAAAAGCGGCTTTAAAGTTATTTTTTAAAGACTTATCGTCTAGGCTTTCAACGCACGTTCGCCTCGTGCGATGCCAACAACACCACTTCGAGCTACTTCAAGCACTTCCGTCACTTCAGACAGCGCCTGAATGAAGGCATCCAGTTTCTCGCTAGTACCCGCCATTTGAACCGTATATTGAGAAGCCGTAACATCAACGATCTGACCACGGAAGATATCCGCTGTGCGCTTCACTTCCGCACGAGCAAAGCCGCTCGCACGTACTTTTACCATCAACAGCTCACGTTCAATGTGTTCAAGTTCAGACACTTCTTGCACTTTTAGTACGTCGATTAGCTTATGCAGCTGTTTCTGGATCTGCTCAAGCTGCATTTCGCTCGAGTTAGTGGTTACATTAAGACGAGACAGCGTCGGATCATCGGTTGGCGATACGTTCAAAGACTCGATGTTGTAGCCACGCTGAGAAAACAAGCCAACTACACGAGAAAGCGCACCAGGTTGGTTTTCCATTAGTAGTGAAATAATGTGTCTCATATTATGTTCTCTCCGTTTTGCTTAGCCACATGTTATCCATACCCTCGCCTTTGATTTGCATTGGGTATACGTGCTCAGTGTCATCCACACTAATATCGACAAATACCAAACGGTCTTTCATCGCTAGTGCTTTTTCCAAACCTGATTCCAGTTCATCCGGAGATGAAATACGCATACCAACGTGGCCATAAGCCTCAGCAATAGCAGCAAAATCAGGAACAGAGTCCATATATGAGTTAGAGTAACGACCTTGATAAACAATGTCTTGCCACTGTTTTACCATGCCTAGGAAACGGTTGTTAAGGTTAATAATCTTAACGGGAATATTGTATTGCAGCGCAGTCGACAGCTCTTGGATATTCATTTGAATACTGCCGTCACCGGTTACTACAACCACTTCTTCGTCTGGTTTTGCAAACTTAACGCCCATACCAGCAGGCAGACCAAAGCCCATCGTGCCTAGACCACCAGAGTTAATCCAACGACGTGGCTTGTTAAACGGGTAGTATAAAGCAGCAAACATTTGGTGTTGACCTACGTCAGAAGCAACATAGGCATCGCCATTGGTTACTTTATGCAGTGTTTCAATTACTTGTTGAGGTTTGATGCGCTCAGACGATTTCTCGTAAGCTAGGCAGTCACGCTCTTGCCACTGCTTGATTTCACTCCACCAGCTTTCAATCGCTTCTGCATCGTTAGTGCCGCCTTGCTCAACGAGCAAGTTCACCATGCTCTCTAGAACCTTTTCAGCAGAACCTACAATCGGTAGATCCACTTTTACGTTCTTAGAGATCGAAGATGGGTCGATATCAATGTGCATGATCTTCGCATCAGGGCAGTACTTATCTAGGTTATTAGTCGTTCGATCATCGAAACGTACGCCAATACCAAAGATCAAATCCGCATTGTGCATCGCCATATTGGCTTCATATAAACCATGCATGCCTAACATACCCAAAGAGTTCTTATGGGTGCCAGGGAAAGCGCCAAGCCCCATTAGGGTGCTTACCACAGGTAAATTCAGTGCCTCTGCTAATTTTAACAGCGGCTTATCTGCCTCAGAAATAACCGCACCACCACCGACATAAAGTACCGGCTTCTTCGCTTCAAGAAGGGCTTTTAGCGCCTTTTTGATCTGACCTTTATGACCCGTAACCGTTGGGTTATACGAACGCATTTTGAGCGTTTCAGGGTATTCATAAGGAAGCTTGATTTGTGGGTTTAAGATATCTTTCGGCAGATCAATAACCACAGGACCGGGACGCCCTGTCGTTGAAATATAGAATGCTTTTTTAACGACTTCAGGGATATCTTCCGCTTTCTTAACTAAGAAGCTGTGTTTAACGATCGGGCGTGATACACCCACGATGTCACACTCTTGGAAGGCGTCGTTACCAATGAGGTTATTTGGTACGTTACCAGAAATAACAATCATTGGGATTGAGTCCATGTAGGCGGTTGCAATACCAGTAACGGTATTGGTCGCACCTGGACCAGAACACACAAGTACTACACCCGGTTTACCGGTAGAACGAGTATAGCCATCTGCCATGTGGGTAGCGGCTTGTTCGTGTCGCACTAATACGTGTTTAATTTCAGCAGTTTTAGCATGCAACGCATCGTAGATATCAAGTACAGAACCACCTGGGTAACCAAAGATTTGTTCTACACCCTCTTCAATTAGAGACTGCACCACCATCTCAGCGCCGGATAACATTTCAGCGCCGGATGACATGGCTGTTTCAGGTTTTGTTGTCATATTGCTCTCCTCACCAGTTTCCAATCATATTTGGTGAACATGTTGGGCTGGTTTTTTCATAGTCTAGGGCTTATTCGTAGCCTAATTCGAAATACTTCCACTTTTTCGGCTATGGCTGTCTGTCGTGATAACAACAAACAGTAATACGAAACAACTTTAACGCTTTATTATCATCTGGTCTAACACCTGTTATTCGGCAACTGTGCCAAAAAACCAACTATTAGCTCAAAGCATTAAATAAAACCCAACTCAGCCCCCCACGCTAGGTTTAAACACTAGTTATCGAACAAAAAAAAGCACTTAATATTTTAATAGATCGCTATTTATCGATAAACCGCGAGCTTGCTGGTGTGCGCTTTCGCACATTGTGCTGTGTCATTAGATACAAAAAAATCCCCCTAAAAATGCAATCACATTCGTAGGGGGATTTTTAAACAACTGAAAATTTATCTCAGTAGAAAACTACTTATCTTTCGACTTTTCAGTGTACATTTCTTCGATTTCGTCTTGATACTTATCGTTGATAACCTTACGGCGCAGTTTCTGGGTCGGCGTCAGTTCGCCATCATCCATAGAAAACGCTTTTGGCAGTAGCTTGAACTTCTTCACTTGCTCAAACTTCGCCAGTTCTTGCTGTAGGTCATTCACACGCTTTTCTAGCATCTCGACGATTTGGTGGTGCTTAACAAGTTCAACGCGATCGTGATACTTGATATTAAGCTCTTTGGCGTACTCTTCTAGCGAGTCATAACAAGGAACAATCAGCGCAGAAACGAATTTGCGTGTATCAGCGATAACAGCAATCTGTTCGATAAAGTGATCTTTACCAATCGCACCTTCAACCACTTGCGGGGCAATATACTTACCACCAGAAGTTTTCATCAGCTCTTTGATACGATCAGTAATGAACAGGTTACCATTTTCATCAAAATGACCCGCATCACCGGTTTTCAAGAAACCGTGCTCATCGAATGTCTTAGCTGTCTCTTCTGGCATCTTGTAGTAGCCACGCATCACCATTGGACCGCGAACAAGAATCTCGTCCTTAGCACCAATCTTAACTTCTGCGCCCGGCATCGACATACCGATAGAATCAGGGTTAAAGCAGCGGTCATCCCAGCAAGACACCGTTGCTGTGGTTTCTGTCATGCCGTAGCCAAGTTTTACGTTGATGCCGATAGCATGGAAGAAACGACCAATCGTCTCATCAAGCTTCGCGCCACCACAAGGCATGAAGTTGATATTACCGCCCAGCAGCGCACGCAATTTAGAGAGTACTAGCTTATCTGCTAATGCATGGCTCTTCTTCAGCATTAGCGAAGGAGTGCGACCTTCTTGGTGACAAACAGAGAGTTTCGCTCCCATGTTCACCGCCCAAGTAAATAGAACCTTGCGGATAAACGGCGCTTTCGAAACCTTCTCGTGAATCGCAGAGAAAATCTTCTCGTAGAAACGTGGAACCGCACACATTACGGTTGGCTTCACGTCGCTCAGCGCGTCACGCACCTGCATGGTATCTTGCAAGTAACAGTTGGTTGCGCCTTTATAGAGAACGTAGAACGTCCACGCACGCTCAAATACGTGTGATAACGGTAAGAAACACAATGAGACATCGTCTTTGCTTAAACTTAGACGCTCATCGTGGCCTTCTAATTGATAGCCAATATTGGTGTAATCAAGCATTACGCCTTTCGGCTGGCCAGTAGTACCAGAGGTATAGATAAGAGTCAGTAAGTCGTCCATGCTTGCATCTGCAAGACGAGCATCAAGTTCAGCTTGCTGAGCTTCAACACCGCGCGCCATGAAATCAGCCCAAGATACCGCAAAGCTATGGCCTTGAAGATCGATATCATCAGACATCGCGACAACCACTTCTAGCTGTTCACACTCTTCGAATAGGCTCACCGCCGCGTCAAATTGAACTTGCTCACCAACGAATAAGATCTTCACATCCGCATTTTGGATGATGTAAGACGACTGTGCTGCTGTGTTGGTTGGATAAATCGGCACAGTCACAAGACGAGCTTGTAAAGATGCAAAATCTGCCACGGTCCATTGAGGCATATTATTTGAATAGATACCGATCTTATCTTGAACTCTCAGTCCCTGAGCCAATAGTGCTAATGAAAGCGTATCGATTTGTTGTCCAAACTGTTCCCAGCTAATGCCTTGCCATACATTGTCTACTTTGTGCTTCAAAGCTGTACGGTTGCCGCCTTGGGCAATTTGGTCACGAAGTCTTTTTACGATATGAAAATCTAAATTGGCCATCTCTTTACCTTTAGGCTTACACCTGTAAGCTTTTTTGAGCGCACAAGTGTACCTCTGATCATGGAAAAGGCAACTGATGAAGCTCAAAGTTATAAGTAATAGTACGTCTAACGCTTAGTTTTCTACCTACTAAAATAGCGCGCATAAAAAAGCCCTAAGCCAGTCTCCTAGCTTAGGGCTTATAAATCATAGGGATTAGTGTCTAGTTAAGTGCCACTACTTCGCCACAGATCATCATTAACTGATCTCGTAACCAAATGTGTCCTTTATCCTTTTCACTTGATTCGTGCCAGCTTAGGAAGCCAGAAATCGCCGCATTATCGAATGGGAAATCTAGAATCTGAAGCTGCTCTTTGTTTGCTGCATGTTCTACCATCCAACGAGGAGCAATTGTTACTAGTTCAGACTGGCCTACAACGTAAAGAACGTTGCTCAAGCTCGTACCTTCGTAGAAAGGCGTGCAATCTAGGTCACGGTAAGCTTGCTCAGAGAAGCTACGTTGACCGTGGATACGAGACAATTTCGCGTGCTTTTCGTTAAGCAGCTCTGCCGCTGTTACTTCACCGTTAATGCGTGGGTGAGAAGCAGAAGCAACCACAACTAATTCGTCTTGGAAGATTTCAGTGCTTGAGAAGCCTTGCTCATCAAAACGAGCGTAATCAATAACGAAGTCGATTTCTTGGTAGCGCATACGCTCAGAAAGTTGACGATCGAATTCAGCATCCATGTGCAGTTTCACGCTAGGTGCTTGCTCGTTGATTGTCGACATAATCTTAGGAGCAAAACGCATATCACAAGGGCTGCAAATCGCTAGTTTGAACAGGCGAGAAGACGACTCTGGAGAGAACACAGAACTTGGTAGTTCGTTGCGTACTAACTGTAGCGCTTGGCGGATTGGACCAAACAACTGACGAGCACGTTGAGTCGGTTGAATACCACGACCTTGACGCATGAATAGTTCGTCGTTAAACATCACTTTTAGACGAGCAACAGCGTTACTTACAGCAGGCTGAGACATACCCAGATTGTGAGCTGCACGTGTAATGTTTTGCTCTTGCATAACTGCATCAAATACAGTCAAAAGATTTAAGTCGACTCCACGAAGTGTGCTTTCCATTCTGTAGCTTGCAATAGCACTCATTGCGTCTTTCTTATCTAACATTCAAGTTGCCTCTTGTCGGTTCGACAGCGTTAAATTGGTAATGGTATGAGAATAGATAACCACTAATTCTTATATTTATCAGACCGATGTTTTTCGGATTGACATTACTATTAACCAATACATCTCGAGCTACCAACAAGATTGATAAAGAATAATTTTATTTTACCTTAATGATTAAACAACATCTAAAAATCAATTATTTATAGAGTTATAAAAAAACATAAAATGCGTCACTTATGAGTTTAATTTCGACTTATTTAGCTGTTCTATCGTTTGGTTACATTTGTTACAATTTATTGAGCTCGTGAATTGTTCAACCGGTCAATTCAGAGATAGCACTTATGAGTTAGGTGAGCGATGCATAACTTGGAAAGTCGACCTTGTCCCAAAGTTGCTTTCTTAAATCATCTTGATTAGACCAATTCCCTGCTAATACCCACTCAACGAGTGCACTTGCCACGTCTGGATAGGTGACCACTTCGGCCTGTTTTTCACTGAGCCAAGCGCGCAAGATAGCCGCATCTAAAAACGTCATGGTTTGAGCTAACCCAAGGGCCTCTAGCGTCGCCACATTGCTCTGTTGTTCGAACTGTCCTTCGAGTGGTTTGAGAAGCAATTTCTTCCCCAAAGTTAGGGCTTCAGATGGCAATTCAAAGCCGCCATTTGCGACCACACCAGAGCACTGATTGAGGTCGAATTGAAAGCCCGCATGACTCAGTGGTTTGAACTCAATATTTTCGACTCGGCTATGCTCAATCACATCCGGGTGGTAACAGACAAAGTTTTGCGAAATGAACTTCATCAGCAGCTCTGAGATCGACTCAAGATCCTCAAATGGCAAATAGACCAACGTAAAGTCTTGTGCTGTTTTGGTTTGTTGCTCACCAACCAGCGTGTGAACGATAGGCGGCAAAATCGGCTGTTCAAAGTGATACCAGTGCAAGCCAATAGAGTGCTCGGTTGGGGCGAAATGTTGAATCACTGAATGTTCAATCCAGTTGCCCCCTTCTTTGGGTACATCATAACGAAACGCATTCTGGTGGCTTATCCCAATGCATGGCACACCTTGTCTCTTAGCCGCCCATGCAGTGACAGGCTCAAAATCATTAATCACTAAGTCATAAGGCGTAAGATCGATCTGGTTAATCTCACGGAGAAATCGCCAGATGTTGTTCTTCATGAATGTTTTGCCGTATTTAACCTGCCCCTGCTCGCTGTAAAAAGTTAAGCCGCTGCGGGTCTGATAGTTGCCAAACGCTTCCATCGAAAAGTATTTGCTCTCATCTCGCCCAGAGAACAGAAAATCGACATCAATATTTTGCTGACGAAAAGCGACGGCCATTGCTCTCGCTCGAGCGATGTGCCCATTTCCTGTGCCTTGTACGCCATATAAAATTTTCATGCATGTTCCTTTAAATTTACCACTTAAGCTCGGCAGTGGTTGCCAACAAAATAATTACAGGATGAAGCTGATAGCTAGGCTGGTACAAGCGATGCCCAAGGCTGCGCCAATCAGTACGTCTGTTAAAAAGTGCACACCAAGTAAGATTCGAGAGCCAGCAATCGCAGTTGCCCACACCAAGCTAAAGAGATATAAGCTCGGATAGAAATGTCCGATTAGGGTCGCCATAACAAAAGCCGCCGCGGAATGCCCAGATGGCAGGCTGTATTTATCGGATGGCACAATGTGGGAATAAAGCAGTGAAGAGAACTCTGCCGGTCTGCGACGTTTGAGGGTATTTTTCGCGAGCCAGTAGATAGGCAACTCGATGGCAAAGGCGGTTAAACCGACCAATAGAAAATCTCGGCCAGTACTGCTATCAGCCAACAAAGCAATCAATGCAATTAACACGTAAAGGTGTCCATCTCCAGTATGAGACACCGCTTTACTGAGCGTTGCATGTTGCCCGCTATAACGGTTTTTTAAACAGAAAACAGAAAATGCCACATCCCAACGGACAATAGGTTCGATTGTACGCATACGATCTCCTTAACAATCCTTATTCAGTTAAGGCTCAAGTTATGCTCAACAAATGACAGTTAAGTGACGTTTTGAATGAACTAAAATGAAATTTCCTTGGGATGCGCAGTGCAGCCGCTCGGGCCAAGGATATGAAAAAACACCCTATAAAGATAAAGCGGCACTAGGCCGCTTTAGTGTTTATTACTTATTTTCTTGCTTCCAATGTCTATAGCGAGAGAGGCTCGTGCTTTTTCACCAAACCGAAATCCGCCAATATCGCGTAGGCCGCTGGGATCATAAACAATACTAATAAGGTCGAGGCAAATATGCCGAATACGATCGAAATAACCAGTGGCTGGATAACCTGAGCCTGTAAGCTGGTTTCCGTCAACAGCGGTAGCAAACCTGCCGCAGTCGTCATTGAGGTCAAGAATACCGCTCGGAAACGCTCGCGACTGGCTTTCACCACCGAGTCATGCACGCTATCTCCCTCATCGACATGGTGACGAATGTACTGCACCAACAAGATGGAATCATTAACCACAATTCCGGCAAGCGACACAAAGCCCATCATGCTTGGCATACTCAAAGAATGGCCAAGTATCCAGTGACCAACGACCACCCCAATAAAAGCGAGTGGAATCGCTAACATCACGACCACAGGCTCTAAATAGCTTCTGAACTGATAGCTAAGAATCGCAAACACGCCGAATAAGCCGAGCAAGAATCCTTTGCCCATCGAAGCGCCAGTCTTGGCTGCATCCTTGGCCTCCCCTTCGAAATCAAAGCGTAAACCCGGGTACTTCTGAATAAGTTTGGCGGCTTCATCTTTTTGGAACTGAGCCAGAATCGCGGATGAACTCGCTTTCTTATTATCAATATCACCAAAGATACTGATGGTTCTCAGCCCATCAATACGTTGAATTCGCACGTAGTTACGTTGGAAATCTAATGTCGCCAAGGTTGCTAGCGGGATCTGACTGCCATCTGCGGTAATGATTGGGAAGTTAGCTAGCTGCTGTATGTCGCCCGCTTGCTCCTTATCAAGACGCACTTCAATCGAGATATTCTCAACACCGATTTGAATCTCATCCGCTGTCTGACCAAAGAAAGCCGCACGTAATTGGGAAGCGATCATCTGTCCATTCACATTGTAGGTCTCAGCGCCCGGACGCAGCTTCACCAAAATCTCTTCTTTACCCATACGCATGTCATCCAGCACGCCGTGCACGCCATCAAACTGATTAAGGTATTCCTGAATATCCAAAGAAGCCGATTTCAATGCGCTCAGGTCATCATGCTTAGCACGAATCTCAATCGCACGGCCGCCCGGTCCCATGGTCGGTTGCTTGAAAACTAACGAGATAGGATCAGCCAAGTCACCGATGTCTTCTCGCCATGCATCAATAAAGTCATCAATAACCGTGTTACGGCTCTCAGCTCCGCGTAAGTCTAAGCGCACGGTAGCTAAGTGCGGACCAGATTCGTTGGCATCTGCGTTGGCATTAAATTGGCTAGTAATGTGCTCAACCAAGGTGTTGCCTTCTTCGACCTCTTCGCTCCACTGCGCATTTAAACGCTCGGCTGATGCTACAATCTTATCGACCACTATCTCGGTTTGAGACAGTGACGCCCCCGGCGGAAGAATAATACGCGCCTCGGCAATATCACCATCCAGCTCTGGGAAAGGTTGAAACTTAACAACACCACCAGCAATCAAGGCGACTGAAAGCAACAACAGCGTAATCACTCCGCCCATAAAGGCGTAGCGGAAGGTCACGACTTTCTCAACCATGTTCATCAAAGTGGTATTACGGAAGTTCTCAAACTTCTCAAGCAACACCACTTTAAAGCGCAACGCTGGCTTATCATTTTTTTCTTTATGTAATGAATGAGATAAGTGATTAGGTAGAATCAGGAAGGCTTCAATCAAGCTCAACGACAGCACCAAAATCAATACTTGAGGAACGGCCTTAAGCACCGCGCCCATCTCACCATCAAGAAACAGTAAACTACCGAAAATACACACCGTGGTTAGGAAAGAAGACAACACTCCGGGAAGCACCTTCTTAACACCGTTGTACACCGCATCGTCAACGTTTTGCCCCCGATCTAAATGGGAGGCTATCGATTCGGCGATCACGATGGCGTCATCCATCATAATACCGATTGCCATCAACAACCCGACCAGCGACATAATGTTAATCGACAAACCAAGGTTGGCCATTAAGAACAAGCCACCAAGGAAGGCAACTGGCAACCCTGCCGCCACCCAAAATGAATAACGTAAGCTGAAGAACAGCCACATAGTTGCGAACACCAGCACAATACCTTGCCAGCCGTTGCGTACCATCATGGTTAAACGATCCCAAAGCACAGACGAGAGATCATTGGTCATTTGCAATGTCACACCATCAGGGGCAATCGTGCTTTGATCTTCAACGAATCGGGTCACGTTCTCTTTGATTCGCAGCGCATCATCTTCTTTGTTTTTGCTGATCTTCAATAGCGCAGAAGGCTTACCATCAAACAGTACCTTCTGTTCATCAAGCTCAAAGCGGTCGGTTATTTTGGCTATGTCCCTTAAGCGAATCACCGAACCATTAGGCGCAGATCCAACCACGATGCTTTCCAGTTCAACAGGCGTAATTCGTCTCTCGTCGAAACGAATCAGAAAGTTTTTGTCTGGTGTTTCAACGTTACCACTCGGCAGTTTTACATTTTGACGGCCAATCTGATCCGCAATATCACCGACGCTCAAACCCAGCTGACGAATAGCTTGGGTATCCAGTTCCACTCGATATTGATGATCCGAGAAGCCGCTAACCTCGACCAAAGAGACATCGTAATCAAGCTTCATGGTACGCTTAAGATCTTCCGCGTAGGCCTTAAGTTCCGGCCACGACGTTTCGGCTGTTATAGCGATATCGACAACTGGTTCATTCCAATCTAGCTCTTGAACAACAGGCGATTCAATCTCAGTTGGGAAGTCATTGATCGAGTTGATCTGGGTTTGCACGTCCACCAGCATTCGGCCGATGTCCGCTTTTTCATTTAACTTGAGAATTAAACGGGCGCTGCCTTCGATCGCTTCACATTGAGTCTCTTCAATGTTGGCTAAGCCGTCTACTGCATCTTCCATTCGTACACACAAGCTCTCTTCCACTTCTTGTGGAGAGGCGCCGGGATAAACGATGGCTGCCATAATGTAAGGCGGATCATAAGCGGGGAAGGTTTCACGTTTGATGGTTGATAATGAGCTTATACCCATGATCAACAATCCAAGCATCAACAAGTTGGCTGCTGTTGGGTGCCTAGAGAAGAACTTGATCATGACGCACTCTCCTGAGTATCCGATTCAAGCTCAGCCTCTTCAGAGTTCGACTCTTTCAATAACATGCCCTCGATAGCTGGCAGGACATCATTTAGAACCAACTTGTCTCCGGTTTGTAGCTCGCCACTCACAACCACTTGATTGTCTCTGCGATAAAGCACTTCAACATTCACCACTTGCAAACGCTGATTGTCATCCATCAAGTAAACCTTATCACCATGCAGTGCTCGCTCCGGCACAACCCAACTCAGATTCGCTACACCTTCAATCTCGGCTTTTACAAACATACCATTAACCAACGGCGTTGCGCTGTCTGGCTGCAGTTGTGAATAGTCTTGAGCGATCTCGAGAATAATCCCCGCCGTCGCTTGGTTTTCATCAACCGTTTCGCTGATTCTTGCTACCTTCGCAGGCCAGCTAAGATTCAGGTTACCGCTGTTAAGTTGGATGCTTGCTTTGATTGGCGCTTCATAAGGATTAGGAATTCCTGCGGTATCGCGAGGGAACTGCTTAAAACTGGAGGCTAAAGTTTGTATATCGTGAATAGAAAGTTGCGCCTCCACTTCCATGACATCAATCCCGTGAGCAATAAACATCTCTTGCTGAAGGTTAACCACTTGATTTTGCTCGATATAAACTTGAGCAACTCGCATCGCTCTTGGTAAAGTGACGGTAGTCTTATCGAGAGAGCGCTGCGCCTCTTTGACTTTAGATACATTGACCTTAATCACCGCTTGCGCAACACGTTTTTCGTCTGGCATTAATGCGATTTGGTTCGCGATATCTAATACCAACTTCTGTTGAGATAGCGCACTTTGTTTTTGTAGATCGACATCCGATTGAGAGGTGAGCCCTTTCTTACGCAGATCCTGTTTACGTTGTAACTCTTTATTACTGATCACTAAGCGATTCTTTTCGATCTTAAGAGTCTGATTAAGGTTGTCTTCTTCTTGATTCAATTTCGCTAATGAGGTTTGGCTTGATTTTAGATCCGCCTCTGCTTGTATCAGTTTCAATTCGTAATCCAATGGATCAACCTTGAGCACGACCGTTCCTGCAGGGATCACCTGGCCTTTTTCAAGATCTGGATGTCGATACACGATCTGTCCTGTCACCTCAGCAATCGCTTTCCATTCAACTTTAGGCACTACTTTGCCAAAGCCGACCGCTAACGGCGCTATCAGTTGTTGTTCTAGGCTCACAGTATCAACTAAGCGAGCCCTATCACCCGCAGGTTTGGTTGGAAGATCCGGCTTCAAGTTAATCGCGGCGACAAGGCCAATAACACCAACCGCAAGTGCTGGAAAGAAGAGTAGTTTTTTATTTATTTTCATTATCTTTGGTCCTGCACGGAAGAAGGGCTCGGTGCGTTAATAAAGCCTTCAGTCATCAATTGAATGTTGTGTTCGATTAAACGATTAAGAAATTCTTCATTAATCTCAATCCCATGAATTGCCAATAAAGGCGGCGGAGCGATGAAAGGAAACACCATCAAGCTTACATACGAAATACGGCACAATTTTGGATCCATGTTCTGTTTTAAGATGCCTTGTTCAACCAACTTTTCAAAAATGACATCTTGGGCTGGCTTTGCAACATCGAGGAAAACCTTTTCGAGCAACTCTCTTTGCACTTCAGAGGGAGGCATATTCATCACTTGGGCTATCAAGCGAGGAAACTTCGGCACTTTGACCATCTCTTTGTAGTAAGTCCGCATTAAATCAAGAAAGTTCTCATGACTGCTTTCATCAACGAGTCTCTGCATTTGTAATTGCATAGGGCGTAATGTTTCACGCAGCATCGCCTCAAACAATCCGGCTTTACTGCCAAAGTAATAGCGAATCATCGCAATATTCACACCCGCTCGCTCAGCAACTAAGCGAGTCGATACCTTGTCGTACGGTTGAACCACGAACAGATCTCGAGCGTGCTCAATGAGTAACTGCCGTACATCTAGATTCTGTTGAGGTCGCCCTGCTTTACGCGCTGCCATCACTGAGACCTATCCCTATAATTAATCACACGATTAATTATAGGGATAAATCGACATGGTTGTAGAAGATTAATTACTCACTATTTAATCAAATGATTAATTAATTTAGCCACCCTTTTAATTTTATTGGTGAATCGTTCCATCAAAAAGATTTACTACAAAGTTTTAACCTACACATCAGCCAAACGATAAACTAACCGCCCAGTACAAAACACTCAATCAGCTGATAACACCAGCAAACAACACGCAAGCAGCACAAACCAAAAAAAAACACCGCCAAAGCACGCTTATATTGGATTTTCTTGTTTGACGCTCAGAATAAATTGCGGTAAATATGGTGTTAACAGTTTATTTACGGATATTTGTGTAATGATTTTTTCTTCTTCTCGACTGCTGAAACTTCTCCTTATCGTGAACCAATCGCGCGGGTAAGTTGTGGGTCAAGAACTACACAAATATTAAAACCCGCGCTGAGCGGGTTTTTTTGTAACTGGCACTTTTAAAAGAACATCATTCTTAATAATAATTTGGATAGCAATCGATTCATTATCGATATAAGGAAGCACCC
This sequence comes from Vibrio sp. 10N.247.310.98, assembly GCF_041467395.1. Taxonomy (NCBI): domain Bacteria; kingdom Pseudomonadati; phylum Pseudomonadota; class Gammaproteobacteria; order Vibrionales; family Vibrionaceae; genus Vibrio; species Vibrio sp. 10N.247.310.98. Next base: position 13,641 of record NZ_JBFSUL010000019.1, read on the forward strand.
ATGAACGATCAAGTGATAATTTTTGACACGACCTTACGTGATGGCGAGCAAGCGTTGGCTGCAAGCTTAACGGTAAAAGAGAAATTACAGATCGCTTATGCACTTGAACGACTGGGTGTAGATGTTATTGAAGCGGGCTTTCCGGTGTCATCACCAGGCGACTTTGAGTCAGTACAAACCATCGCAAAAAATATTAAAGACAGCCGAATCTGTGCACTTTCTCGTGCTGTAGCGAAGGATATCGATGCCGCTGCAGAAGCGTTAAAAGTCGCTGAGCAGTTCCGTATTCACACCTTCATTTCTACATCAACGGTTCACGTGCAAGATAAATTACGCCGTAGCTACGACGATGTTGTCGATATGGCAGTAAAAGCGGTAAAGCATGCGCGCAACTACACAGACGATGTTGAGTTCTCTTGTGAAGATGCAGGTCGTACGCCTATCGATAACCTATGTCGTATGGTTGAAGCGGCAATCAACGCGGGCGCGAAAACCATCAACATTCCAGACACAGTGGGCTACACAGTACCTAACGAGTTTGGTGGCATTATCAAAACGCTATTTGATCGCGTTCCAAACATCGACCAAGCAATCATCTCTGTTCACTGTCACGATGACTTGGGTATGTCGGTTGCTAACTCAATTGCTGCGGTACAAGCCGGTGCTCGTCAAGTTGAAGGTACTATTAACGGTATCGGTGAACGTGCGGGCAACTGTTCTTTAGAAGAAATCGCAATGATCATCAAAACTCGCCAAGAGTTACTAGGTGTTCATACTGGTTTGGATCATCAAGAGATTCACCGTACCAGTAAGTTGGTTAGCCAGCTTTGCCACATGCCAATTCAAGACAACAAAGCAATCGTCGGTGCTAACGCATTCAGCCACTCTTCAGGTATCCACCAAGACGGCATGCTTAAGAACAAGAACACTTACGAGATCATGACTCCTGAGTCTATTGGCTTGAAAAACAAAGCATTGAACCTAACCAGCCGCAGTGGTCGTGCAGCCGTTAAGAGCCACATGGACGCAATGGGCTACAAAGACAATGAGTACAACCTAGATTCATTGTACGAAGACTTTTTGAAACTGGCTGACCGTAAAGGCCAAGTATTCGATTACGACCTAGAAGCACTAATGCACTTCGCAAATCTACGTGACGAAGATGACTTCTATAAACTTAACTACCTAAGCGTACAATCTGGTAGTGTTATGTCTACCACCAGCATCAAGCTGCAATGTGGTGATGAAGAGAAATGCGAAGCGGCTGTCGGTAACGGCCCGGTTGATGCTTTATACCAATGTATCTACCGCTTAACGGGTTACGAAATTGCATTGGATAAATTCGACCTTACCGCGAAAGGTGAAGGCGAAGATGGCTTAGGCCAAGCTGATATTATTGCGAACTACAAAGGCCGCAAGTACCACGGTACAGGCGTTTCAACGGATATCGTTGAGGCCTCTGGTCAGGCGCTACTGCACGTTATTAATAGCATTCAACGCGCAGACACCATTGCTGAAATGAAACAGCAAAGAATCGCAACAGTTTAAACACCCAATAACAGAGCCCTAGAGCCGATGTTATTGGCTTTAGGGACAAAATTTAAAACGAGCTAAATAGCTCAGTAACAAAGAATTAAAGGATTAACATGACTGATAAATCATACAAAATTGCCGTACTACCTGGTGATGGCATTGGCCCAGAAGTAATGCAACAAGCGCATAAAGTGCTAGACGCGATCGAAAAGAAGCACGCGATTAGCTTTTCTCGCGAAGAGTATGATGTTGGTGGTATTGCAATTGATAACCACGGCTGTCCACTTCCAGAAGCAACAGTCACTGGCTGTGAAGAATCTGACGCAGTACTTTTTGGTTCTGTTGGCGGTCCTAAATGGGAACACCTTCCACCGAACGACCAACCAGAGCGTGGTGCCCTACTTCCTCTACGTAAACACTTCCAACTGTTCTGTAACCTACGTCCAGCTCAAATCCATAAAGGTCTAGAGTCTTTCTCTCCTTTACGTGCTGACATCTCAGGTAACGGTTTCGACATCGTGGTAGTCCGTGAGCTAACAGGCGGTATCTACTTCGGCCAACCTAAAGGCCGTGAAGGCGAAGGCGCAACTGAAAAAGCTTTTGATACAGAGGTTTACCACCGCTACGAAATCGAACGTATTGCAAAGATTGCGTTTGAATCGGCACGCCTACGTAACAAAAACGTTTACTCAATCGATAAAGCGAACGTTCTACAGAGCTCTATCCTATGGCGTGAAGTCGTTGAAGAGATCGCAAAAGATTACCCAGATGTAACGCTAAACCACATGTACATCGACAACGCGACCATGCAGCTAATCAAAGACCCATCTCAGTTTGACGTAATGCTATGTTCAAACATCTTTGGTGACATCATCTCTGATGAATGCGCAATGATCACTGGCTCTATGGGTATGCTTCCTTCTGCAAGTTTAAATGAAAGCAACTTCGGCCTATACGAACCAGCAGGTGGCAGCGCACCAGATATCGCAGGTAAGAACATCGCAAACCCAGTCGCGCAAATCCTTTCTGCAGCCCTAATGCTTCGTTACAGCCTAGGCGAAGAAGCGGCAGCACAAGACATCGAAGCAGCGGTTTCTAAAGCACTTTCTGCAGGCGAGCTAACGGCAGACCTTGCTGGAAAAAACCAAGCGCTGACTACCTCTGAAATGGGTGACAAGATCGCTGAGTACATCTTAGCTTCATAAGCTAAAGGCTCCGATTAGAAGCAAGTACATAAGAATAATATCAAGCCAAGTCAGCGTAAACCGCATGACTTGGCTCGAAACAAACACTGGGACTGATGCTCCCAAGGAAGAAAAGCTATGTCGACAAACCAGCACGCAAAAACCTTATACGAAAAAGTTTATGACGCTCACGTTGCGGTTGCAGCGAAGGGCGAAACACCAATTCTTTATATCGATCGTCACTTAGTTCACGAAGTAACGTCACCTCAAGCCTTTGATGGCCTACGTGAGAAAGGCCGCAAAGTTCGCCAAGTTGGCAAGACTTTCGCGACCATGGATCACAACGTATCGACACAAACTAAAGACATCAACGCTTCTGGTGAGATGGCTCGTATCCAAATGGAAACGCTATCGAAGAACTGTGAAGAGTTTGGTGTCACGCTTTACGATCTAAACCACAAATACCAAGGTATTGTGCACGTAATGGGTCCTGAGCTAGGTATTACGCTACCGGGCATGACCATCGTATGTGGTGACTCGCACACGGCTACACACGGTGCATTTGGTTCACTAGCATTTGGTATCGGTACTTCAGAAGTGGAACACGTTCTAGCTACGCAAACGCTAAAACAAGCTCGCGCTAAAACCATGAAGATCGAAGTAAAAGGCAAGGTTACTCCTGGCATCACTGCAAAAGACATCGTGCTAGCGATCATCGGTAAAACAACGGCTGCTGGCGGTACTGGCTACGTAGTTGAATTCTGTGGTGAGGCAATTACCGACCTTACGATGGAAGGTCGTATGACAGTATGTAACATGGCAATCGAGCTTGGCGCTAAAGCAGGCTTAATCGCTCCAGATGCAACGACATACGAGTACATCAAAGGTCGCAAGTTCTCTCCAGAAGGCGAAGACCTAGAAGCAGCAATCGAATACTGGGATACGTTAAAAACCGATGCTGATGCAGAATTCGATGCAGTTGTTACATTAGAAGCGGCAGACATCAAACCACAAGTCACTTGGGGTACCAACCCAGGTCAGGTTATCTCAGTAGACACACCAATCCCTGCACCAGAAAGCTTCGCAGACCCTGTAGAAAAAGCATCAGCTGAAAAAGCGCTGGCTTACATGGGTCTTGAAGCCGGTAAATCTCTATCTGATTACAACGTAGATAAAGTGTTCGTGGGTTCTTGTACTAACTCTCGTATCGAAGATATGCGCGCAGCCGCTGCGGTAGCGAAAGGCCGCCAAGTAGCGAAACATGTTCAAGCATTGATCGTTCCGGGCTCAGAGCAAGTTAAAGCACAAGCAGAAGCTGAAGGTTTAGATGTAATCTTTAAAGAAGCAGGCTTTGAATGGCGTTTACCGGGTTGCTCTATGTGTCTTGCGATGAACAACGACCGTCTAGGTCCACAAGAGCGCTGTGCTTCTACATCAAACCGTAACTTTGAAGGTCGCCAAGGCCGTGATGGTCGTACGCACCTAGTTAGCCCAGCAATGGCAGCCGCAGCGGCTATCGCTGGTCACTTTGTCGATATTCGTGAACTTTAATTAGAGGATTTAACATGTCAGGTTTTCAACAACACACCGGATTAGTCGTTCCTCTAGATACGGCCAACATCGATACTGATGCGATCATTCCAAAGCAGTTTCTACAGAAAGTAAACCGCATCGGTTTTGGTAAGCACTTGTTCCACGATTGGCGCTTCCTAGACGATGCAGGCCAACAGCCAAACCCTGATTTTGTAATGAACGAAGCTCGCTACCAAGGCGCTTCAATTCTTTTAGCTCGTGAAAACTTCGGTTGTGGTTCATCTCGTGAACACGCACCGTGGGCGCTTGCCGATTACGGTATCCAAGTAATGATCGCACCAAGCTTTGCCGACATTTTCTACGGTAACTCGATCAACAACCAAATGGTGCCAGTTCGATTGACTGAGCAAGAAGTGGATGAGCTATTCCAATTCGTTGAAGCGAATGAAGGTGCAGAAATTACGGTTGATCTAGAAGCAATGAAAGTCAGCGCGAACGGCAAAGAGTACTCGTTTGAAATTGATGAGTTCCGTCGTCACTGCTTACTGAATGGCCTAGATAACATCGGCCTAACACTTCAACACGCCGATAAGATTTCAGAGTTTGAAGCTAAGATTCCTAGCTTCCTAAAATAATGAGACGTTTCTGAATAAATCTAAAGGTTGGCCAAGTGCCAACCTTTTTTATTTGGCTAAGCTTTTAACTTAACTTCATATGTTTATTTAAATGAAGAGCAATGAAAGAAAATGGTAAGCCTTAAGGTCTTAGTAGTCAGTCATCAGGAGAATGCCATGAAACAACTACTTTTTATTGTCAGCCTACTTTTCTCAACCTTAGCTTGGTCTGCGCCTAAATCCGATCTTTGGCCATACTGGAAGCAAAGCGACGAAACCAACCTAGAACAGGTATCTCATCAAGATTGGCAGCAATTCCTCGATAGCTACTTGGTTAAACAGGGGCAAAATACGTTAGTTAGCTATAAAGCGGTGAACACTGCCGATAAGACCAAACTTAAGCAATACATCAAGCAACTCGAACAGGTGAATCCGCTCAACTATTCAAAAGCGGAGCAGTATGCCTACTGGGTTAATCTATATAACGCCGTGACTGTCGATTTGATTCTTGATGCCTACCCGATCAAATCCATAACTAAACTTGGCGGACTATTTAGTTTCGGTCCGTGGGGAGATGATGTGGTAGTCGTTAATGGGAAATCACTGACACTCAATGACATTGAACACCGAATCCTAAGACCAATTTGGCAAGATCCTCGCACGCATTATGCAGTGAACTGTGCCAGCCTAGGTTGCCCTAACTTACAACCTGACGCTTTTACCTCTAAAAATACTGAAGCCTTGCTAGAGCAAGCTGCAACTGAGTTTGTAAGCAGTGACAAAGGCGTGATGGTTACAAACAATAAGCTTCAACTATCATCGATTTACGAATGGTTTGCTGTGGATTTTGGTACGAAGAAACAGCTTATTCAGCACTTAGAACAATATCGAATTGAAGCAGTAACCAATACTCAAAACATCAGTTATGAATACGATTGGTCGCTCAACCAAGCAAACTAGCTCTAAGGCTAAAGTTGATCACTAAAGTAAAAAAGAGGCGAGAGGTTTTTATTAACCTCTAGCCTCTTCTCAATTCTTTGACCGTATTTCTACAATTAAAAGCTTGAGCCCGGTTGCTGCAAGAACTCAATCTCTTCGGGAGTCGAAGCTCGCCCTAACACCTCATTACGGTGCGGATAGCGACCAAATCGCTCAATGATAACCTTGTGCTTAAACTCAAAGTCCAGATTATGCTCTAATCCCGTTTGAGAAAAGAGTTCCACGGCTTGTTCATGGACTAACAAAGATTCACTGTGCATATAAGGCATATACAGGAAGCTTTTCTGTTGCTCGTTAAGCTGGTGATCAAAACCACCCGCTACCGCCTCTTGGGCTAGAGCCAACGCCATCGGATCAGCAGAAAATGCTGTCGGACTTTTTCTACCAATATTTCGAGAAAACTGATCAAGTACGATAATCTCAGCCAATCGTCCTTGCGCAGTTTGGCGCCACTCAAATAGCTCGCCTTGAATGGCTGCTTTATGCAATTCAGAAAATCGAGACTCTATCAAAGTGTCAATCTCGGCGCCGCCAGTAAACCAATCTTTAGGCGTCAACTCATCGAACCAAAACTCTAGAACATCCTGATACGTTACCGTCATATAATTCCCTTTAATAAAAAACCGAGTAACTTTGTTATTACTCGGTTTAGTGTTCAATTACTTAAAACCTTTTACTTTCTTTATCAGGTCATAAGCATTCTGAATTTCTTGCGATTTCTCTTTCGCAACATTCATCATCTCAGGCGGTAAGCCCTTCGCCATCAGTTTATCTGGGTGATGTTCATTCATCAGCTTGCGGTAGGCTTTCTTCACCTCTTTACCGTCAGCACTTTCACTCACACCAAGAACCTTATATGCGTCGCCAAGTTGGTTCTGTTGCGAAGCCTGTTGCCAACCTGATGATTGCCCATGCCCCTGATGGCCACCAAAGCTTCCACCTTGCTGTTGGAAACGGAACGCAGCTTCTTGCATCTGCAAGCGGCGTTCTAGTTGTGCTGCCGAAAACCCAAGCCCTTGCGCTATTTTATGCAGAACTTGACGTTCACTCGGGTGCAAACTTCCATCCGCAAATGCGGCAGATACCTGAAGCTCTAGAAAGAACTGCAGAAGATCAAAACGACCACCCGATGAGATTTTAACTCGCTCAAGTACGTCGTTCAGAGGGAAGTCGCTCTCTTTGCCGTCACGGAATGCATCTTGCGCTGCTTTACGCTGTTCGCCATGCAGGTTCATACGCTCCATCATGGTAGAAGCGAGTTGAATCTCTTCTGGCGTTACCTGCCCTTTCGCTTTAGCAACGTGCCCCATAACCGCAAAAGCGGATTTAAAAAACTCGTTCTGTCTTTCTGCTTGGCTTGGACCTCGACCAAAACCAGAGCTATTGAAGCCTGATTGGTTCAATCCGCGAGCTTTATCGAATTGGTGTCCTAAAAACAGACCAAAAACTAAACCGAGTGGCCCTCCAAATAAAAAGCCAAAAAACGCGCCCAAAATTTTGCCAAATATTTGCATTATGTGTTCTCTATCTATGAATTTTATCTGAGTAATGCTGTCTGATGATGCTGAATGCTATTATTTCCTTTATCATAAGGAAAATGCTTTATTAATTGGATTGATACTAGATCAACCCTTCATCTAGTGACACAGGATAGTTCAACTTCATGCAATCTTTTTCCCGCACCTTGTTAGCCGCGTCTATAAGTACGGCGTTATACGTGTCGACAACTCAAGCTGAAACAGTCACCGATAGTAGTGTGCAGGAAATGCCCTCTATAGATCAATGCTTGATCGAGCCCGCTGCAGAAAACGAGACACAGCTACCCGCTCACGTTGAGTCAGATCGCCTAGAAGCTATCAATGGTGACAAAGCAATATATTCAGGTGACGTAGTCGTTACGCAAGGGAACAAGACCATCCTTGCCGATAACGTAACCCTGCACCAACAAGAAAATATCGTTGTAGCTGAAGGCAACGTAAACTTTAGTGATGGTCAAATCAAATCTATCTCAGACAGAGCGACCAATAATCTGACTACAGATGAAATGACGCTTGAGAACACCGATTACGAATTCCTTTGCGAGCCCGGTCGCGGAGATGCTGTTTATATAGCAAAAACAGGTAAAGCGGTTTATGAGATTGAAGATGGCTCCATTACCTCTTGCCCTATCGGCGATAATGCTTGGCGTCTAAGAGCATCGAGCATCAGTGTCGACCAAGACGAAGAACAAGCCACTTTTTATAATCCACGTTTTGAAATCCAAAGTGTTCCCGTCTTTTACTTACCTTACTTAACAGTACCGGTGGGTGATACACGTAAAACCGGTTTCTTGTACCCAACAGTTTCGTATGGTTCAAGCGATGGTTTTGAAGCTGAAATTCCTGTTTATTGGAACTTAGCACCAGACTACGATTTGGAAACTACCTTCAAGTACATGCAAGAGCGTGGCACTCAACTCAACAGTAAATTCAGATATTTAAGCGATTTTGGTTCCGGTAGTATCGAGTCTGAATATTTACCAGACGATCAAAAGTACACTGATCTAGGCGATCGTTGGGGTTTCCAACTAGAACATTCAGGAATATTCCAACAATCTTGGTTATTCGAAATTGATTACTCTAAAGTCAGTGATATTGACTACTTTTCGGACATGAGCTCAAATATCGGTAACCGTGAAGATGGACAACTGCTTCAAGAAGGGCAAGCAACATACCGTTCTCAAAATTGGGATGCGTCTGTACTTGTTCGAGACTTCCAAGTTCTTACCACCAGCAATAACTTGCCTTATCGTCTAATGCCACAACTCGAGTATAACTACTATGCTCCAGAGGTAATGGATTACCTAGATTTTGACTTAATCAGTCATATATCAATGTTCGATACCGACGCATCAGGCAAACCATCAGCCACTCGTGTTCACGTTGAACCTGGTATTACAATCCCAGTAGGTAACACTTGGGGCACTTGGACAACCGAAGCACGATTACTTGGTACATACTACCAACAGGATCTTGATGGCGTTGATACAACAAGTGACGAGTACAAAGATTTAGAAGAATCGGTAAGTCGAGTTATCCCTGAATTTAGAAGCCACGCTGGTATTGTTCTGGAGCGAGATACCACGATTGTAGGTAACTATACTCAAACCTTGGAGCCTCAAGTCCAGTACCTGTATGTTCCTGAAGAGGATCAAAGCGATATTGGTCTTTATGATACTACGCTGTTACAAACCGATTACTACGGCCTATTTAGAAGCCGTAAATACAGTGGTGTAGACCGCATTGCGTCAGCAAATCAAATTAGCTATGGCGCATCATCTCGCTTTTTTGATGATGAGTACCGAGAGCGCTTAAACATATCTTTTGGTCAAATTTTCTATTTTGATAAAGATACAAAACAGACTTTAGACAACGACGACTCTAATAAGAAAACTAATTATTCGTCTTGGGCTATTGAAATGGATTTCAACTACGATGATTACCTTTTCTACCATGGCGGTGTGCAATACGACATTGATTCATCTTCGATGCAACTTGCTAACAGTACCATTGAGTACCGTTTTGCCGGCGGCTATATACAAACCAACTACCGCTATGTAACAGAAGAGTACATAAATGAAACTGTAGATTTTGACGTATCATCCATAACTAGAGATGGTATCTCACAAGCAGGCTTACTTGGTGCTTACCAGATTTCGCGGAAGTGGAATGCCAGTGCTCAATATTTCTATGATTTAACCACACAAGAAAATCTAGAATGGTTGGCTCGCTTGAACTATAAATCCGATTGTTGGTATATCGGATTTACGTATAGTAACCAGCTGACAAATAACATTAGTGATCCAAATGTCACGCCTGAATATGAAAATAACTTTGGTGTGAATTTCGGTATTATCGGCTTTGGTACTAACTTAGGCTCTGATTCAGGCGCTGTTGGGGATAGCAGTTCAGATAACTCTTTGAGCTACGGTCGCCCATTCTTCTTAAACAACTAATTTTCTTTACTGATAAGAAATCAGTAAATTTAAAGGATTACACATGACATTGTGGAAACGCACATTAATTGCTATTGCAGCGACTTGTACTTTATCAACAAGCTTTGCAGCACCGGTTGAGCTAGACAGCGTAAAAGTTATCGTTAACGAAGGCGTTATCTTACAAAGCGACATCGATGCTTCGATGAAGACACTGCGTGCCAACGCAAAAAAAAGCGGTCAAACACTGCCATCGCAAGATGTGCTCAATGAGCAAGTACTAGAAAAACTGATCATCGATACTATTCAAACTCAAGAAGCAGAACGTATCGGTGTTCGTATTGATGATGCTCGACTTGATCAAGCAATTGAAGGTATCGCTAAAGACAACAACCAAACGGTAGAACAACTTACCGCATCGGTTGCTGAAGAAGGCCTTAGCTACAATGCATTTCGAGAGCAAGTAAGAAAAGAGATTGCAGCAAGTGAAGCTCGTAACGCCTTAGTTCGTCGCCGTATCAATATTCTTCCTGCGGAAGTTGATAACCTAGCAGATATCTTAGCGCAAGAGACTAACGCGACCGTTCAATATAAAATTGGCCACATTCAACTGCGCTTTAATGATGACCAAACCAAAGAAGAGTTAGAAGCTCAAGCTACTGAACTGGTTGAAGAACTGAACTCAGGCAAAGATTTCAGCACCATGGCATATACTTACTCTAAGGGTCCTAAAGCGCTGCAAGGTGGTGATTGGGGTTGGATGCGTAAAGAAGAGATGCCAACCATTTTTGCTGACCAGATCAAAATGCAAAATAAAGGCAGCATCATCGGTCCTTTCCGTAGCGGTGTAGGTTTCCACATTCTAAAAATTGAAGATGTGAAAGGCTTAGAAACCGTAGCAGTAACGGAAGTGAATGCTCGTCATATCTTGATTAAGCCAACCGTAATCTTGAGTGACGATGGCGCGAAAGAACAACTTGAAAAGATCACGCGCCGCGTAAACGCAGGTGAAGCGAGCTTTGGCGACCTTGCACAGCAATACAGCCAAGATCCAGGTTCTGCAGTACAAGATGGTGAGCTAGGCTACCAAACACCAGATTTGTATGTACCAGAATTCAAACACCAAGTAGAAACGCTACCAGAAGGCAAAATCAGTGCGCCATTCAAAACCGTACACGGTTGGCACATTGTTGAAGTACTAGACCGTCGCGAAGTCGACCGTACCGATTCAGCTTTGAAAAACAAAGCTTACCAAATTCTATTTAACCGTAAATTCAACGAAGAAGCTGGTGCTTGGCTACAAGAAGTAAGAGCAAGTGCCTTTGTTGAGATGGTTGAGGACGACCAAGATGACAACAACTAAACGTATTGTCATAACCGCAGGTGAACCAGCAGGGATAGGCCCAGATTTAACTTTGGCTCTATCTCAAGAAAGTTGGCCTCATCAACTCGTGGTTTGTGCTGATAAAACACTGCTATCCGAGCGAGCTAAAATTCTTGGTATCGAAGTCGATCTTCTGGACTACGATGCAAATGCAGCTAAGCAACCGCAACGCGCTGGCACACTGGTAGTGAAACACGTTCCACTTGCTGAAACGGCAGTTGCAGGTCAACTCAATGAGGCTAATGGTCATTACGTATTAAATACTTTAGAAACCGCAGCAATTGGCTGTATGAATGATGAATTTGATGCTATTGTCACCGGCCCCGTTCACAAGGGTGTAATTAACCGAGCTGGCGTTGCTTTTAGCGGCCATACCGAGTTCTTTGCAGAGAAGTCCAATACACCACTGGTGGTGATGATGTTGGCAACTGAAGGGCTGCGTGTTGCGCTAGTAACAACGCACATCCCACTAGCTTATGTATCTCAAGCTGTGACCGAAGACAGATTAGAGCAAATTATTGCTATTCTAAATAAAGACTTGGTTGAAAAATTTGCTATTGAGAAACCAACTATCTATGTGTGTGGCTTGAATCCACATGCTGGTGAAGATGGTTGTTTAGGGCGTGAAGAGATTGAAACTATCACCCCGACGCTAGAAAAAATTCGCCAAAAAGATGGCATCAATTTAGTTGGCCCATTGCCAGCAGACACCATCTTTAATGAAAAATATTTGCAAGATGCAGATGCTGTTTTAGGTATGTATCACGACCAAGTACTCCCGGTATTGAAATACAAAGGGTTTGGTCGCTCAGTGAACATCACGCTTGGCTTACCGTTTATTCGCACATCAGTCGACCACGGTACCGCCTTAGACTTGGCAGGGAAAGGCCAAGCCGATACAGGGAGCTTTAGAACAGCGCTCACGCACGCCATTGAATTAGTAGAGAAAAAGCAATGAGAAATGATGTCCACTTAGGGCACAAAGCGCGTAAACGTTTTGGTCAAAACTTCCTTAACGATCCATACATTATTGATGGCATCGTATCGAGTATTAACCCACTACCAGGTCAAAACTTGGTAGAGATCGGTCCTGGTCTAGGCGCAATTACTGAGCCTGTGGGTAAGCTTGTCGATAAATTTACTGTTATCGAATTGGATAGAGACCTTGCAGAACGTCTTCGTAACCATCCAGATCTTGCGGACAAGCTAACGATCCGTGAAGGCGATGCGATGAAGTTCGATTTCCAAGAACTGGTTAAGCCAAACAATAAGCTACGCATCTTTGGTAACTTGCCATATAACATCTCTACACCATTGATGTTCCACCTTTTTGAATTCCATAAAGACGTGCAAGACATGCACTTTATGCTTCAAAAAGAAGTGGTTAACCGTCTAGCTGCTGGCCCTGGCAGTAAAGCTTACGGTCGTCTTACTGTAATGGCTCAATACTACTGTAAAGTAACGCCTGTGTTAGAAGTTCCACCAACGGCCTTCGTTCCGCCACCGAAAGTAGACTCAGCAGTCGTGCGCCTACAGCCATACGAAGTGCTGCCTTATCCGGCAAAAGATCTGAAATGGCTAGATCGCGTCTGTCGTGAAGGCTTTAACCAACGTCGTAAAACAGTTCGTAACTGCTACAAGAGCTTAATCGATAAGGAAGTGCTTGAAGAGCTAGGTATCAACCCAAGCATGCGTCCTGAGAACTTAACGCTCGAGCAGTTTGTCGACATGGCAAACTGGTTGTACGACAGTCATAACGCTGACAAATAAATAAAAAAGGCTCCTACACTTCGGTTAGGAGCCTTTTTTATGTAATACTTTAATTACATTAAGTATATCAACAACAAAAGGTGCGAATATGGATATATCTACGCCTTGTATCAAATGCCAGGTTCACTCTAAGTACATAGAAGAACAATCTGAGCCAACGAAGAATCGTTATGTCTTCGCCTACATTATTACCATCAAAAATCTAAGTAAAACAACGGTGCAACTTATGTCTCGCCGCTGGTTAATTACCGACTCTAACGGCAAGCAGCTCACCATTGAGGGTGATGGTGTAGTTGGCCAACAACCCGTGATTGAAGCCAACGACGAGTACACCTACACAAGTGGTACGGTCATCGAAACCCCTGTTGGCGTTATGCAAGGTCACTATGTGATGACCGATAACAAGGGCATTGATTTTATTACCGAAGTTGACCCATTCAGACTCGCAATCCCTAATATTCTTAATTAGCCGTACATCCGTATCTACAGGAAATTATTGTGTCGAATTACATTGTCGGAGACATCCAAGGGTGCTTCGACGAACTTCAAGGACTACTTGAAAAAATTAACTTTGATAAACACCAAGATACTTTATGGGTCGCCGGAGACTTAGTTGCTCGAGGCCCTAAATCATTGGAGACGTTACGCTTTATTCGTAACCTTGGTGACGCAGCTAAGGTTGTATTAGGCAACCACGACTTACATCTTCTGGCGGTGTCCTTAGGACTATTTCCAGCGAAACCAAAAGATAAGACTCAAGCGATTCTTGATGCTGAAGATCGTGAACTGCTAATCGAATGGTTAAGACAACAGCCTTTGCTTCAAGAACACCCAGAGTTCGTGATGTGCCATGCGGGTATCTCACCGCAGTGGAATCTAGAAAGAGCACGTGTTGAAAATCGAGAGATCGTATCCTTGTTAAAGTCCGATAAATGGCAATGGCTAATCGAAAACATGTACAGCAACGCGCCTGATTTATGGCATCAGGATTTACATGATATTGAGCGCTATCGCTATGCGATCAATAGCCTGACAAGAATGCGTTTCTGTTTTGAAGATGGCCGTCTCGACATGGCATGTAAGCTACCACCGAATGAGATTACCGATGAACCATTAGTGCCATGGTTTGACCTTCCGCAACGCATAAAGCTCGATAAAACCGTTGTTTTTGGACACTGGGCTGCGCTTGAAGGCTATAACGGAAAAGACGTAATTGGACTTGATACTGGATGCGTCTGGGGAGGTGAATTGACAATTCTTCGCTGGGAAGATAAACAGTTTTTCACTCAGAAAGCGCTATAAAGATACGAGAAACTTGCGCTACCTTGGTAGGGTAACGCAAGCATTTTTCAGAGACTAGCTATTGATAACCACAGTTAACGCTCGAGAATCACAAACTCCATGTTGTGTTTGTTTTTCTCGTCAGCTTGATAGCTCTCGTTAAAGCTCTGCTTCCAGCCTTCACCCCAGTCAGGAAATTGTGTATCTCCATCGACGGCGAAATCGATGTAAGTCAGATACAACTTGTCCGCTTTAGGTAAGCAGCTCTCATAAATAGAGCCGCCACCAATGATCATCACCTCTTCAACATCACTGAGTAGCTCTAGAGCCTGTTCAATAGAAGTTACCGTCGTTACACCTTCAATCTTTAAACTCTCATCACGGCTGATTACGACATTCAACCGACCCGGCAAAGGGCGTCCAATAGAATCGTAGGTCTTACGTCCCATCACGACTGGTTTACCCATAGTCGAGCGTTTAAACCATGCAAAATCCGCAGGTAAATGCCAAGGCATCTGATTATCTTTACCTATTACACGGTTATTGGCCATTGCTGCAATCATACTGATGATCATAAATCGAAAGTCCTGTCCTTAACTAAAAGAATTGATGCTAGACGATAGGTCTGCGTCGGTAGAATAACAGCCCTGGTACAGCTAAGCCAACCGCCAGCCCTGCGATAATGAACATCGATTTCAAAAAATTCTCCATTAACATCGCTAACAGTTCGGGGCTATACCCAGCCCTATTAATCTCAACCATGGCAATCATTGCTTTAAAGGCAAAGACACCCGGAACCATAGGAATCAAAGCCGCAACTGTAAATACCTTAGGGTGCGCCAACAGTTTATGCGACCAATGCACCCCTATCATGCCGACCACAGTCGCAGCGAAGAAGGTTGCCCACTCAATTGGAATCCCAAAGTGCATCATCAAATAACGGCTACCATGACCGATAGAGCCGCCAAGTGCACAATAAATTAAAGCGCGTTGCGGAACGTTAAACACCAATGCGAATCCGACAGCCGGAATCGCTGCGAAAAACATATCGTTGAGTAAACCTAAAAACAGTTCGAAGATACTCATTAGCTTGCCCACCCCCAAACATCTGATAGACTCATCGCCGCGACAATGCCCAAGCTCGTCGCCAGAGTTAATAAGCTGGCCATGGTAAAGCGCGCTAACCCCATATTAATATGGCCTTTAAGCATATCAGCGACGGAGTTAATCAGAGGAAAACCAGGTACTAACATTAATACAGATGAAGCCATCACGATCGTGGGTTGGCCGCCAATATTGTAAAGTACGGCTTGAGCTGAAATGGTCGTGGTAACGAATGCTGTGATAGCAAAGTTTAATAGCGGATTGAAATGGCGGTGCCCAATCTCTTGCCTGACGATCATACCGCAAGCTGAAGCAATAAAAGTCATCATGAAGACTTGCCAGTCTCCGCCCGCAAGGTGGCTAAAAGAGGCGCACGACAACCCTATCATCACAACCACTAACCAACGGTTGTAGCGCTCGGGGCTGATGTTTTGAATCTTTTTATACGCCAAATCATAATCGAGAATTCCCTTCTCCATCATGATGCAAATGCGTTGAATGTCGGTGATAACCTGCATGTTAATGCCACGATCAGCACAACTTCGAGTAGTGGTAATACAGTGATCATCCATTACGGTAGTTACAACAAGCGCATTGGCTGACAGTGCGACTTCAACCTCATTCACCCCACAAGCAATACCGATGCGACGCATGATATCGCCGACCAGTGTGCTCTCTGCCCCGTGCGCCAATAACATTTGTCCTGATTGAGCGACGAGTCTTGAGATCGCTCTTTGCTTTGATGCCATGATTTCCTTCCCATAGGCGTTAATTATCTAAAGATAAATTTTGCATAAAAAACAGTAAGACGTCATGATTTAGATACAAAAAAACCGCAATTTTCATTGCGGTTTAATAAAACTATCAGTGTACTTGTAAGAAGCGACCGATGCGTTATGAGAAACTAAGAGGATTAGTCACGAACATAGATAACATGGCCGTCATCCTCTTCGTCATCCCAATCGTCCCAATCGTCGTCATCTTCAGTAACGACATTCTTACCGCTCATCGCATCTTTATGGTAGTCATCCCACATAAAGTCTACTTTTTCTTCTTCTTCAACTTCTACAACTTCACGAGGTAGGTTTTCCATAAACTCACCTAGTTTGAAGCAAAGATCTTTGGTGCCGATTTTATTCACAGCAGAGATCTTGAAGTACTCGCCTTCCCAGCCCAAAGCATCGATGATTTCTTGAATCTTTTCGTCTGCTTCGTCTTCTGGCATTAGGTCAACTTTATTGAACACTAACCAGCGAGGTTTTTGTGAAACTTTTTCACTGTATTGCTCAAGCTCATCGATGATCGTTAGTGCATTCTGAATAGGATCAGATTGATCGATCGGCATAATGTCGATCATATGCAGAAGAACACGACAACGCTCAAGGTGCTTAAGGAATCGGATACCAAGGCCAGCGCCATCAGCTGCGCCTTCGATTAGTCCTGGGATATCGGCAACAACGAAGCTCTTTTCAGGGACAACACTTACCACACCCAAGCTTGGGATCAAAGTAGTGAACGGGTAATCAGCCACTTTTGGTTTCGCAGCAGATACTGAACGAATAAAAGTAGATTTACCTGCGTTTGGTAGGCCAAGCATACCAACGTCAGCTAATAGAAGAAGCTCTAAACGCAGTTCACGAACTTCGCCTTTAGTACCCATTGTCTTTTGACGAGGAGCGCGGTTAACAGACGATTTAAAACGCGTGTTACCAAGACCGTGCCAACCACCTTTACCAACCATTACTTTCTTGCCGTGTTCAGCAACTTCAGCAACGATTTCGTTGGTGTGGATATCAACTGCACGCGTACCAACTGGTACTTTCAGCGTAATGTCTTTACCACGTTTACCAGTACAGTTACCGCCGCGACCATTCTCGCCACGCTCTGCATTGTAAAAACGTTGGAAACGGTAATCGATCAGTGTGTTTAAGTTCTCATCCGCTTGGATGTAAACATCACCGCCGTCACCACCGTCGCCGCCATCAGGACCACCTTTAGCGACGAATTTTTCGCGCCAAAAGCTAACTGTACCATTACCGCCATCACCGGCTTCTATTTTTACTACCGCTTCATCAACGAATTTCATTTTTTAACTCCGCACTTACGTTGCGTTACCACTCATCAAGGAGTGATATAAATTCTAGCAGATCCGTGTTTAGATCGATCACCTAAGATCTAGGCCGACCTGCAACCAAGGAACAAATAAGGAGAGGTTCTTTGCTTCTTATTTCTTAAAAACTAATCTGTTTATCAAAAAATAAAACGGCTTCTCAAAACCAAAACAAGAGCGTCTGCTTTTTTATTCTTGCTATAAATAAAAAACCCTGCCGAATCGGCAGGGCTTTTGAATTCAGCTTGAAAGCTAATAAAATAATCTAGTTAAAGATTAAATTACTCAGCTTCGATGCTTACAAACTTACGGTTTTTAGGACCTTTAACAGCAAATTTCACTTTACCTTCAGTAAGAGCGAAAAGAGTGTGGTCTTTACCGATGCCAACGTTTGTGCCAGCGTGGAACTTAGTACCACGTTGACGAACGATGATGTTACCTGCAAGAACAGATTCACCACCAAAACGCTTAACACCAAGACGTTTGCTTTCTGAATCGCGGCCGTTATTAGTAGAACCGCCAGCTTTTTTATGTGCCATTGTTAAACTCTCCTAATACTTAAGCGTTAATGCCAGTGATTTTCACTTCAGTGAACCACTGACGGTGACCAGCTTGCTTACGCGAGTGCTTACGACGACGGAACTTAACGATTTTTACTTTATCGCCACGACCGTGTTGTACTACTTCTGCAGTAACCTTGCCACCTTCAACAAGAGGTGCACCAACAGCGATTTCTTCGCCGTTAGCAACAAGAAGAACTTTATCAAATTCAACAGTTGCACCAGTTTCAACGTCTAATTTCTCTAAACGAAGTGTTTGACCTTCGCTTACTCGGTGTTGTTTGCCACCAGATTGGAAAACAGCGTACATATTTTACTCCGCTTTTTCCGCACAGCCTATGGTTGTTAATTGTACAACTCGGGTGTGCGCTAAACTAATCAATAGGGCGCAGATTCTACGGGAATCATGGCGCTATGACAAGCCATATTTTTAAAAAATTGGCGAAAACCTGTTCGCCAAAGAAAAGTGCGGCAATCATGCCCTTTAGCGATGTATTAATCAACGTTTTTTAGTGTATTATTCAACAATTAAATACAACGTATAAGCCTTACAGGGTCTAACTTCAGCCGGATGAACAATGGATTTTAAAGCTATCCAAACGCTTACTGCCAATGATATGGCAAAAGTGAATGAAACAATTCAAGCCCAACTTAATTCTGACGTAAGTTTAATCAACCAGCTTGGTTTTTATATCGTTAGCGGTGGTGGCAAACGCCTACGCCCTTTGCTTGCTCTTTTATCTGCTCGCGCACTTGGTTATCAAGGTGAAGCTCATATCACCTCTGCAGCCTTTATCGAGTTTATTCACACCGCAACCCTGCTTCACGACGATGTTGTCGATGAATCAGACATGAGACGCGGTAAAGCGACGGCCAATGCCGCTTTTGGTAATGCCGCTAGCGTTTTGGTGGGTGACTTTATCTACACACGCTCATTCCAAATGATGACAACGCTAGGATCTTTAAAGATCCTTGAGCTAATGAGTGAAGCGGTAAACGTGATTGCCGAGGGTGAAGTTCAACAATTAATGAACTGCAATAACCCAGACACCACAGAAGAAAGCTACATGCAGGTGATCTACTCTAAGACTGCTCGTTTGTTCGAAGCTGCGACCCAAATCGGTGCGATTCTTACTGAGTCATCACCAGAGATCGAAACAGCAATGCAGAACTATGGTAAATACCTAGGCACCGCTTTCCAACTGATTGACGATGTGATGGATTACACTGCAGATGGTAAAGAGATGGGTAAAAACGTTGGTGACGATCTAGCCGAAGGCAAACCAACACTGCCTCTACTTTACGCAATGCATAATGGCTCTCCTGAACAAGCAAGCATGATTCGTGAAGCGATTGAGAAAGCGAACGGCATGGAACGTCTTGACGATATTATGGCTGTAATGAAAGAGACAGGCTCTTTAGAGTACACAACAAATAAAGCCTACGAAGAGGCCGATAAAGCCATCGCTGAGCTTTCTGTACTTCCTGGCTCAGAATATAAGCAAGCTCTAACCACGCTCGCACACTTAGCTGTTAAACGCAGTAAGTAAGCAGGTTAATAGACAACTCGCTTCTAGCTTCTATATAAATAACAAAAAGAGCCTCAGGGCTCTTTTTTTTTGGTTTTCAACAAATATTTGTAGGTGAGCCAAATTCAATATCGACTGGCTTCTAATGATAACGGCAGTTGTGCTTCAATCTCTTCAAGCTCTTCCATTGGCACCGCGTACTGCTCATGCCCGTTGTAAGTCTCTACTAGCGCGTACTGCTCTTGCTCATCAATTACCAATACTTTTCCTAAGTGCCCCAAATATTCGACATTCATACCCTTCTGAACAGTAGCCATAACATTTACCTTCACATTAATTGTAAAGCTAAATACGAGTAGCTTGAACTTCAGGATCAAAAAAGCCGATCATAATGACCGGCCCTTATTAATTAGCTTAAGTCTGAGTTAAATAGCGTTTCGCTTATTTAGCGAATTCAACACCAATCTCGATGTCACCATTTAGCGTTTCAAGCATGCTATCTAAAGCGTTACGTTCGAAGTCACTTAGCTCACCGTAGCTAAGGATCGCTTCAGCGCCCTCTTTGCCTAGTTTAACTGGCTGTGCGAAGAATGGAGCGTGCTCGCCTTCACCTTCAACGTATGCACATTCAATCACGTTTTCTTCACCTTGAAGTGCTTTAACTAGTGCAAGACCGAAACGACAAGCCGCTTGACCCATAGACAGTGTCGCACTGCCGCCGCCAGCTTTAGCTTCTACTACTTCAGTACCTGCATTTTGGATGCGAGTCGTTAGCGCTGCAATTTCTTCATCAGTGAACTCTACGCCTTCAACTTGAGAAAGTAGAGGAAGAATCGTTACGCCTGAGTGACCACCGATAACAGGAACACGGATGTCGCCTGGATCTTTGTCTTTTAGTTCAGCAACGAACGTTTCAGAACGAATCACATCAAGAGTCGTAATACCGAATAGACGACGCTTGTCGTAAACGCCCGCTTTCTTCAGTACTTCAGCCGCGATTGGCACTGTTGTGTTTACTGGGTTAGTAATGATACCAACACAAGCAGTCGGACAAGTAACTGCGATTTTCTCTGCAAGAGACTTAACAATGCCAGCGTTCACATTGAAAAGATCCGCACGATCCATACCAGGCTTACGAGCAACACCCGCTGAAATAAGTACAACATCCGCACCTTCTAGTGCTGGTGTTGGATCTTCACCCGCGTAACCTTTGATCGAAACAGGCGTTGGGATATGGCTAAGATCGGCAGCAACACCCGGTGTTACCGGAGCGATGTCGTAAAGTGCAAGATCTGAACCAGCAGGTAGGCGGTTCTTAAGTAGTAGGGCTAGGGCTTGACCGATGCCACCAGCGGCACCAATAACAGCTACTTTCATTGTTATTCTCCTTGAGAGCTTTCTCTTATAGATTCTTTGTAGGGTAATTCTTGAGCTAAATCTAAGTTAAAAAACTATATTAATCACAAAGTGATTACAATCAATTAACGCTAGCTTTGCGACTTCGCGCAAGTCAATAAAACCGTGCTACACAGCAAGTTCGCATTATGGCGATAATCGACTGAAATAACAAAATAAGTCGTCGCAAATAACACATTATTCTATTAAATATTTACAGTGATATGACTAACAAATTACAGGGATGTTTTGGCTAAAATTGAATATGTATGCGAAAATATGCAAACATCTTTGTTAATGAATAAGAATGACATATGCGCAATACAGAAAAGCAAGACAACTTAGTTCGTGCATTTAAAGCCTTACTAAAAGAAGAACGTTTTGGCTCACAAGGCGAAATTGTGGATGCCCTAAAACACGAAGGTTTTGAAAGCATCAACCAGTCTAAAGTCTCGCGTATGTTAACCAAGTTTGGTGCCGTTCGAACTCGTAACGCAAAAATGGAGATGGTTTACTGTCTTCCTGCTGAGCTAGGTGTTCCGACCGTTTCTAGCTCTCTAAGAGAATTAGTACTAGATATTGACCACAACAATGCATTGGTGGTGATACACACAGGTCCTGGTGCGGCGCAGCTGATTGCTCGTTTATTAGACTCACTAGGTAAGTCGGAAGGTATACTGGGCGTAGTCGCAGGTGATGATACTATCTTCATTACCCCAACGTTATCGGTTACCACTAAGCAACTGTTTGATTCAGTGTGTGAACTGTTTGAATACGCAGGATAATTGATCGCTGTTTCATAACTATCAGCCTTATTAATGGATCACGAGTATCTATTTGCTTCGTGATCCAAATCACATCCTAGAATATCCATACCTCCCTTCCAAAATCACACTAAACCATTGATTTTAAAAAACTCAGTAGCAAATCAAACACGAGATCAAGACATCATTTGTTAGATTTTTTAGCTATATCTTTTAACATTCGAGTAATTTTCTGCCAATTTTTGATATTATTCAGCCACTTTTTCATCACATGGATTGAAAAAGGTGCCGTTTCCAAATAGGAAACTCCTGAAGCAACTACACTTGTTTCAGGGTTAATAATGAATAAAGGAAGGGAAATTCATGGCATTTACCAAACTTATTAAAGTTGGTGCTATTGCAGCTGCTGTAATGGGCGCTGGCGCTGTTAACGCTCAAGAGTTCATCACGATTGGTACTGGTTCAGTTACGGGTGTTTACTACCCAACTGGTGGTGCGATTTGTAAGCTAGTGAACAAGGGCCGCAAAGACCACAACATTCGTTGTTCTGTAGAGTCTACTGGTGGTTCAATCTACAACGTTAACACCATCCGTGCTGGTGAACTAGATTTCGGTGTTGTTCAATCGGACTGGCAATACCACGGCTACAACGGTACAAGTAAGTTCAAAGATCAGGGCGAATACAAGAAACTTCGCGCGATGTTCTCTCTACATACAGAACCGTTCAACATCATCGCTCGTACTGATGCTGGCATCAACAATGTGTCTGACCTAGCAGGTAAGCGTGTAAACATTGGTAACCCAGGTTCTGGTGACCGTGCAACGATGGGTGTTGTAATGGACGCTATGGGCTGGACTAACGACAGCTTCAAGCTTGCTTCTGAACTTAAAGGTTCTGAGCGTTCACAAGCACTTTGTGATAACAAGATTGATGCATTCATCTACATGGTTGGTCACCCGAACGGATCAATCAAAGAAGCAACAACGTCTTGTGATGCAAAACTGGTTTCAGCAACAGGTCCACAGATCGACAAGATCGTAGCTGAAAACCCATACTACGCTTACAGCACAGTTCCTGCTGGTATGTACCGTGGTACTGACGCTGACGTAAACAGCTTCGGTGTTGCAGCTACTATGGTAACAACTTCAGACGTTTCTGAAGAAGTTGCATACAACGTTGCTAAGGCAGTATTTGAAAACTTTGACACTTTCAAACGCCTACACCCAGCATTTGCTAACCTGAAAAAAGAAGACATGGTTAAAGCGGGTATCTCTATCCCGCTTCACCCAGGCGCAGCAAAATACTACAAAGAAGTGGGCCTTCTAAAGTAACTCTACTTTAAGCCTACTACACCAATAAGGAGGCTAGCCCTCCTTATTGGCTTTTCACGTTTTATAAAAATAATTTAAGTGAAAAGAACAGCCCTTTAAGTTTCTCCAATTTGGAGGACTTACCTTCGTATCAAGCCTAAGACAAAGACGAACAAAAAACGCATTTCCCTATCCATTCACTACACTAGATAGGAAATAAATAACGTTTGGTTGTTCGTAAGAAAAGGCAGACCATCAATAATAAGGATAAAGTACATGACGCAGACAACATCACCGTCTCCAGATGTGCAAGAAATGGTGGCACAATCAGATACTGGTGCGCGTAGCCCTCGTGGTATCCAAGGCCGTATTTTATGGTTTGTGCCTCTATGTTGGTCACTGTTCCAACTTTGGTATGCATCTCCGCTGCCGTTCATTTTTAACTTCGCAATTTTAAACGACACTGAAGCTCGAGCAATTCACCTTACGTTTGCTATTTTCCTAGCCTTTACCGCTTATCCAGCTATGAAGAATTCGCCTAGGGATCGCATCCCCGCAGTCGATTGGATATTAGCGCTTGTAGGTAGCTTTTCAGCTTCTTATATCTATATTTTCTATACTGAACTCGCTGAGCGATCGGGCGCACCAACAACATTCGATATTGTTGCGGCTGTATTCGGTATGGTTTTACTGCTTGAAGCAACACGACGCGCTTTGGGTCCACCTCTTATGGTTGTGGCAGCAGTATTCCTACTTTATACCTTTGGCGGCCCTCACATGCCGGACGTTATTGCCCACAAAGGTGCGAGC
Source organism: Vibrio sp. 10N.247.310.98 (assembly GCF_041467395.1). NCBI lineage: Bacteria > Pseudomonadati > Pseudomonadota > Gammaproteobacteria > Vibrionales > Vibrionaceae > Vibrio > Vibrio sp. 10N.247.310.98. The sequence goes on from NZ_JBFSUL010000019.1 coordinate 37,495, forward strand.
CTGAACAAGGCAATGTCGCATCTGTGGCTAACAACTGAAGGTGTATTCGGTGTGGCACTTGGCGTATCAACGTCATTCGTATTCTTGTTTGTACTGTTTGGTGCAATGCTAGAACGTGCTGGCGCCGGTGCTTACTTTATTAAAGTTGCATTCTCACTGCTTGGTCACATGAAAGGCGGCCCAGCGAAAGCAGCCGTTGTCGCATCAGGTCTGTCTGGTTTGGTATCAGGTTCATCTATCGCGAACGTGGTAACCACGGGTACCTTTACTATCCCGCTAATGAAGCGTGTTGGTTTCCCGGGCACAAAAGCCGGTGCGGTAGAAGTCGCGGCTTCAACCAATGGTCAATTAACACCACCTATCATGGGTGCAGCAGCCTTCTTGATGGTTGAGTATGTGGGCATTTCGTATGTAGAAGTAATCAAAGCCGCGCTACTGCCCGCTCTGATCTCTTACATCGCTCTGATTTACATTGTTCATCTAGAAGCATGTAAAGCAGGTATGACTGGCCTACCTCGTCGCCACACACCAACTATCGTACAAAGCTTACTGTCTTTCACGGGTACCATTTTAGGTCTGTGTGTTATCAGTGCCGCAGTTTACTACGGTGTCGGTTGGACGAAAGATGTCTTTGGCGATGCTGCAACACCAATCGTAACGGTGGCTCTATTAGTCGCTTATGTCGCTCTGGTTCGTGTATCAGCAAAATACGCAGCTGAAGGCGGCATGGAAATCGATGCGGATCTCAAAGAAGTTCCGGATCCAGGTCCAACAATTAAGTCTGGCCTGCACTTCCTATTGCCTATCGTGGTGCTTGTTTGGTGTTTAACAGTTGAACGTTTCTCTCCAGGTCTGTCGGCATTCTGGGCGACCGTGTTCATGATCTTCATTCTGATCACTCAGCGTCCGTTAATGACTCTGATGAACAAATCAGACGATCTTGCAGAGCAAACTAAAGCTGGCTTCGTTGATCTCGCAGAGAGCTTGGTTTCAGGCGCACGTAACATGATTGGTATCGGTGTCGCGACAGCGGCTGCAGGTACGGTTGTAGGCGTGGTGACTCTAACGGGTATCGGTCTAGTAATGACGGACTTCGTTGAGTTTATCTCAGGCGGTAGCATCATTCTTATGTTGCTATTCACTGCAGTAATCAGCTTGATCTTAGGTATGGGCTTGCCAACAACGGCGAACTACATCGTTGTATCAACGCTGATGGCTCCGGTAATCGTGACCCTAGGCGCTGCGCACGGCTTGATCATTCCATTGATTGCGGTTCACTTATTCGTGTTCTACTTCGGTATTCTTGCGGATGATACACCTCCGGTAGGTCTCGCGGCGTTTGCAGCAGCGGCAATTGCGAAATCAGATCCGATTCGTACTGGTATCCAAGGCTTCACCTATGATATCCGTACCGCAATTCTACCTTTCATGTTCATCTTCAATACTCAACTACTACTGATGGGCATTGATTCTTGGTGGCACTTAGCACTAACGATTTTCTCATCTGTGACTGCGGTACTTATCTTCGCAGCTGCAACACAAGGTTGGTGGTTCACCAAGAACAAGTGGTGGGAAACGGTGCTGCTTATTGCATTAACCTTCACTTTCTTCCGCCCTGGCTTCTGGTGGGACATGATTTACCCAGAGAAAGTTCTTTCACCTGGAGTTGAGATTGCTCAAATCACGGAAAAGCTGGATGTGGGACAATCACTTGAACTTAGAGTGGGTGGCGAAAACTTAGAAGGTGACTATTCTGAAAAGACAGTTCGCCTGCCGTTTGAAGATTCTGCGACCTCAAGTGAAGATCGTATTGCCTCTATGGGTCTAATGCTGACTGAATCAGAAGGCAAGATGATTGTTGATATGGTTGAGTTCGGTAGCCCAGCAGAAGCGGCTGGTATTGATTTCGATTGGGAAATCAAATCCGTTATCCAAGATGCAGATCGACCAATGAAAGAGTGGGTATTCTTACCAGCTCTGATCATTTTGATTGGTTTAGCGATGAACCAAAGAAGACGTGCTCGTAAGGATGAGATTAGCGCGTAATGGATAAGGCTGAGTAGTGCTTAGCGCTATTTGGCTTTATTACATGGAAAGGATAATTACAGTGCTAAGTGAAAGCTTAGCGCTGATTAAAAAGAGACGAATACATGTATAAACAAATCCTTGTTCCTGTTGATCTTAATGACAAAGGCTTTTCTGATAAGGCAGTCGAACTGGCGGTATGGCACGCAAAACACAGCAATGCTGAAATCCACATTCTGAACGTACTACCAGGCATTCACATGTCGATGGTGGCGTCTTACTTCCCGAAAGATGCAGCGAACCAAATGAAGCTTGATGTTAAAAATCAGCTGAAAGAGTTTGCTGACAAGCACATTGACGATGAAGTGGTGTATAAAGTTCACGTTGCCGAAGGCAAGACTTACACAACGATTCTAGATTACGCAGAAAAACTGGGCGCTGACCTTATCGTGATGCCTAGCCATAAGCGTTCGAAAATCGACAAAGTTGTGCTTGGTTCTGTTGCAAGCAAAGTGGTACAGAACTCACCAATCAATGTATTGGTAGTTAAGCCGCAAGGCTAAATCACTTAATCGACACAACGATCTAAAAAGGTTGGCCTAAAAGCCAACCTTTTTTGTTTTTCGTTCACGCAATTTAATTCTTCAATCAACTCACTAAGTTCTGCGGATTACCCGCAACAAACCCATCAATATTGTCGATTAAGATATCAGACAGCTTTTGAATTGAACTGTCACTGCCCCACGCCACATGTGGAGTGAGTAATAAGTTCGGTAAGTGGCTATTAGCCAATAGTGGATTTGAGTTGTCGGCTGGCTCTTGTGTAAACACATCCATACCTGCGCCTGCAATCTCATGTTTTTTCAAAGCCTCAACTAGGGCTTGTTCATCTACTAGACCTCCGCGCCCGGCATTAATTAATACCGCGCTCGATTTCATCATTGTGAGCTCTCGCTCTGAAATCAGATTTTGGGTCGCATCAGTCAATGGGCAATGTAGACTGATCGCATCCGCTTGCTTCAATACCGTATCAAAAGGTAGATACCCTTCTCGACAAGACTCTGCTCCTTTTCGCTCGGCAAACATCACCTTCATACCAATCGCTTTGGCTAACATTGCGGTGGCTTGACCTAAGCTGCCACTCCCCATCAACCCCAGTGTGCTGCCAGCCACATCTTGAATCGGATGAGTAAAGAAGCAGAACTGCTTGTCCTTTTGCCACTCGCCCGCCTCAATGTCTTTATGATAACCAACAAGGTTTCGTTTAAGTGCAAACAGCATTGCGATGACATGTTCAGGAACCGATTGAATCGCATAGCCTTGCACGTTTGTCACTGCAATGTTTTTAGATTTGCAGTATTCCACATCGACATTATTGACACCGGTCGCTGAAACCGCGATCAACTTGAGTTTTTTCGCACCAGCGAGATTCGACTCATTGAGCACTACCTTGTTAGTGATCACCACATCAGCTTCTTCAACTCGCTCTGATACTTGCTCAGGAGCTGTGAAATCATACTCTACCCATTCATGCTCAAAGCTCAGAGGCTTTAAATGAATTTGAGATGGGATAGTCGCTCTATCGAGAAACACAACTTTCAGCGTTGGCATTCTTCTTCCTTGGTTAGATCTATGAATCAGTCCATTCTAAGCTTTTAGCTTACTGTAGTCTGGAAGCTCAGGCGCAATTTCAAAGTGCTGTTCGATTTGTGGCGATGCTTGAGGATAAAACTCACACGGAACAAAGGCTTTGAATAACTGATCATTGGCCGGGTGATAAAAACTGAGTTCACACGCGTGCAGAGCTAACCTCTCGCTATAGATAAATGCATCTGGCGTTGCATAAAACTCATCACCCACAATCGGTGCGCCTATTTCCATGCAATGCACTCTCAATTGGTGAGAACGCCCGGTAATTGGCAGTAACTTAAGTAAAGTCGTTTGGAGTTCTTGCTGTTCTACCACATAACGAGTCTGAGATGATTTACCATCCTCGAAACACACTTTCTGCTTCGGCCGGTTTGGCCAATCGCAAATAAGAGGGAGGTCAATCAAACCTTCAGCTTCTTCTACTGAACCCCATACTCGGGCGTAATAGAGTTTGTGTGTCAGTCGATATTGAAATTGCTTCTTCAAATGACGCTCAGCTTGTTTGTGTTTAGCGAGCAGCATCAAGCCTGAGGTCGACATGTCCAATCGATGAACGACTTGAATCTCTGGAAATTCGACAACTAACCGACTCCACATGCTGTCGTAATGCTCAGGTAACCTACCCGGAACAGAAAGCAGGTCTGCAGGCTTGTTCACCACAAGAATATCGTCATCTTGATAAACAATATCAATCCACGGTTCACGTGGTGGTGTGTACTGTTCTAACGCCATTGAAGCCTCTTAATTGCTAGTGAACAAATAATTCACGGTTGATTCGTTTATAAATAAATACAATTTTCAATATTTTCGTACATAAAAGTTGACGGCTTTACAAAACATGGTATTGATAGGGTAACAGATAATAAGAAGTCAGCATCAAAGGAAAAATGATGGAAAGTACGGTTAAAACCACCAACACAAAAACACCAACCTCAGCTCCCCTATCAAGTTTAATTAAGTCTCTTGGCCCAGGCGTTATGATGGCCGCAGCGGCTGTAGGTGGTTCTCACTTAGTCGCCTCAACCAAGGCGGGTGCGATTTATGGTTGGCAGCTTGCCGCTCTCATTATCCTCGTTAACGTATTTAAATATCCATTCTTCAGAGCCGGCATCCAATACACGCTAGGAACGGGTCAAAGCTTGGTGGAAGGTTACTCTAACCTAGGCCGCCCATACCTTGTGATCTTTTCGATCTTGAGTGCCATATCTGCGGTCGTGAATACCGCTGCCCTGCTATTATTCAGTGCAAGCCTACTCAGTTACTTTGTTCCTTTCGATTTAGCCACTAGCACCTTGTGCATGATCGTTTTAGCGACCTGTTTGATCATTCTGTTTGCTGGCCATTATCGTGCTCTAGATACACTATCTAAAGCGATCATGGCGATCTTAACCATCACAACCTTAGCTGCAGTCGCCATTGCTATCGGCTCTCCAGTCGAACCTGATGCTGCTTTTGTTCCACCGTCGCCTTGGTCATTGGCTGCTATTGGTTTTATCGTGGTGACCATGGGTTGGATGCCTGCGCCTATCGAAATATCAAGCATCACCTCTATGTGGCTAAAAAGCCAAAAAGAGAAGCAGGAAGTGACCGCACAATCAGCGCTGTTCGACTTTAACGTTGGCTACATTGGTACGGCGCTGCTTGCTTTAGTATTCGTTGCGTTAGGCGCGCTAGTACTTCACGGTTCGGGAGTTGAACTGTCTCGCTCCGGTGTTGGCTTTACTCATCAATTGGTCGGCATCTACGCTTCGACAATTGGTGAATGGTCTCGCCCGTTAATCGCTCTTATCGCTTTCTTCTGTATCTTTGGTAGCACCATTACCGTTATCGATGGCTACTCACGCGTGCTTGCTGAATCACAACGTCTATTATTCAAAAAAGATTCAAGCCCAAGAATGCTGCAAGGCTGGATAATCATTGTCTCTATCGCGGCACTCGCGATTGTGATGTTCTTTAGCGCAGCACTGATGCCTATGCTCGATTTCGCAATGGTACTCGCGTTTGCAACAACGCCATTCTTCGCGCTGCTTAACTTCATCCTAGTGAATAAGGCTAAGCTTCCAGAAGCACTAGCCATTGGCAGCAAACTAAAATGGTTGTCTGTAGCAGGTCTTGTTTACCTATTTGGTTTCCTAGCGGTATTTGTTTGGTGGAAGTGGTTAATGTAACCAGCTACTTGAATTGTTAATTAAGCTACAGATACAAATAAGGCCTTCATAATGAAGGCCTTATTTCGTTGAAGCATTTCGCTAATTCAAAACTAGTTGTGAGAAACCACAATCAAGCGTAATGAATCTAGCTGAACCTGAGCTTTGCTGATGTAACCGGTCAGTTCATTGATTTGAGCTTCGATTACCTCTAGCTCTTCATCACGAATATTAGGATTCACGGCTTTAAGCGCTTGTAGACGCTCTAATTCACCGTTCAGGTTAGTCTGCATATCTCGTTGAGCTTGTTCACGCACTTCTTCCACTTTAGGAAGTACGTGCGTCTCACCCGCTTCGATTAGCTTGTGAATTTCACCTTGTACCGAGTTAACTAGCTTGCTCGCTAGGTGACGGTTTACAGGGCTTAATTGACGGTTAAAGCTGTCGAACTCAACCTGAGCTGATAAGTCATTACCACGGCCATCCATCATCAAACGAATTGGCGTCTTAGGCAAGAACTGGCTGATACCGCTGCGTTTCGGCGCTTGCGCATCCACAAGGTAAACCAGCTCAAGCAGGATAGTACCCACTGGCAGCGCTTTGTTTTTCAGTAGTGATACCGCTGATGCACCAACACCTTCACTCAGTAGCAGATCGATACCGCCCTGAATCATTGGGTGTTCCCAGCTAATGAAGTTCATGTCTTCACGAGAAAGCGCAGTATCACGATCAAACGTGATGGTTGCGCCTTCGTATGGTAAGCCTGGGTAGCTTGGCACCATCATGTGCTCAGACGGCGTTACAACCAGAGCATTCTCACCCTTGTCGTCTTGGTTCAAGCCAATCGTATCGAACAGGCTTAGTGCAAACGTTACTAGGTTAGTGTCGCCGTCAGTCGAGGCAATCTTCTCTGCAATTTCATGCGCTTTGTCGCCGCCGTTTGAGTGCATTTCTAATAGGCGATCACGGCCTTTTTCTAGATCTGATTTCAGGCTTTGATTTAGCTTGGCAGACTCTTCAATCACTTCATCAAGTTGCTCAGTGTTACCAGAAGCCAGCATCTCAATAAGAACATCTGAGTACTTATCGTAAACCGTGCGACCCGTTGGGCACGTCTCTGCAAATGCGTTCAGACCTTCATCGAACCAACGCGCAAGAATCGCCTGTGATGTGCCTTTTAGGTAAGGAACATGAATGTCGATATCACGCAGCTGACCAATACGGTCCAAACGACCAATACGTTGCTCAAGCAAGTCTGGGTTGAATGGAAGATCGAACATCACAAGTTGGTTAGCGAACTGGAAGTTACGACCTTCAGAGCCGATTTCACTACAGATAAGAACCTGAGCGCCGCCCTCTTCTTGAGCAAAGTAAGCCGCAGCTTTATCACGCTCTAGAATCGACATGCCTTCGTGGAATACAGTTGCACGTACACCTTCACGCTCACGCAGTGCTTGCTCTAATTGAAGAGCCGTACTTGCACGAGAGGCGATCACTAGGATTTTCTCGCTGCGCTTGTCTTGGATCTTTTCAATCAACCAGTTAACACGTGAGTCGAACTGCCACCAGCTTGAATCTTCACCTTCAAACTCTTGGAAGATCTCTTCTGGATACAGCATCTTCATTGCACGAGCTTCGGGAGCCATTTTGCCACCGATCATGCCAGATACACGCATTGAGGTTGTGTACTGCGTTGGAATCTCCATCGGCAGTAGGTTTACATTACGCTTAGGGAAGCCTTTGATTGCAGCACGTGTGTTTCTGAAAAGAACACGGCCAGTACCATGGCGATCCATAAGGTTATCAATCAATTCTTGGCGAGCTAACGCTTGCTCTTCTTCGCTGCTATCACCTTCGATAACGCGGAATAGAGGCTCAACATCTTGCTCAGAAAGCAGTTCCGTAATCTGGTTCTTCGCGCTGTTTTCAAGCTTCACTCCAGAGAACAGAGCCGTTACTGCATCAGCAACCGGTGCGTATTGGTCTTCTTCTTCAACGAATGCTTCGTAATCGTAGAAGCGATCAGGATCAAGCAGACGCAGACGTGCAAAGTGGCTCTCACGACCAAGCTGTTCAGGCGTTGCTGTTAGTAGTAGCACACCAGACGTATTTTCCGCTAAGCCTTCAACCACTTGGTATTCACGGCTTGGTTTGTCTTGGCTCCACTCAAGGTGGTGCGCTTCATCGACAACCAACAAGTCCCACTCGCCTTCAAGTGCTTGCTCGTAGCGCTTACGGCTCTTACGTAGGAAGTCCAAAGAACACAGAACGTACTGCTGGGTATCAAACGGGTTGTCTGATTCAGCAAACGCTTCAATACAACGCTCTTCATCGAAGATAGAAAAATGCAGGTTGAAACGGCGCATCATCTCTACTAACCATTGGTGTTGTAGAGTTTCAGGAACCACAATCAGAATGCGTTCAGCACGGCCAGACAGCACCTGTTGGTGGATGATCATGCCCGCTTCGATGGTTTTACCTAGGCCCACTTCATCAGCCAGTAAAACGCGCGGAGCGTGACGACGACCCACTTCATGAGCGATGTATAGCTGATGAGGGATCAAGCCAGCACGCATACCACACAAGCCACGCATCGGGCTCTTGTGTTGTTGGTACTGGTTGCTTAGCGCACGGTAACGCAACACAAAGTTATCCATACGGTCGATTTGACCTGCGTATAGCTTATCTTGTGGCTTGTTAAAGCGGATCTGGTTGCTTAAGAAGATTTCACGCAGAGTGACTTCTGTTTCTTGGGTATCTTCGCGAGTACCTAAGTAGGTTAGCAGCCCTTTGTCTTCGATAACTTCTTCGACAGACAGAGACCAACCTTCTTGGCATTCGATGACATCGCCTACATTAAACGTTACTCGGGTTACGGGAGCATCAGTACGTGCATAAACACGGTTTTCTTCTGACGCTGCAAACATTAGTGTCACTGTGCGAGCATCCATTGCTACAACGGTACCTAAACCTAAATCGCTCTCCGTATCGCTTATCCAGCGTTGCCCCAAAGCAAATGTCATGAATCGACTACCTCAATCTTATAGTTGGAATTTGGTCTTCTTAACTGCAGTTTCAAACAAGAACGTTATCGCTCCTGAACTAAAAATATAGCCAAAAATGTCTAGTTTGCAGCCACTTTTTAAGTGCGCTCTCAATAATAAATATCTCGAGAAAATGGTGCAGAAAAAGGTCGCTAATCTTACTCGATGCTGTGATTTAGGTCACGCCTAAAGGAGATGATTTCATGCTTTTTTTCTGTTTTCGCCAGTGCAATCAAACTGTCAAAAATTCATGGTTAATCTATAGGTAGCAGATTGCTGCTCTCAAACGAATACACCATATTCACTCGTAACGATATGGTGCTGTTCCTCTAGATGAAGTTTAGGTGAGTAGTTGACTATCACCAGAATCAGATACTAATCTTTATATGAGCTTTATCTACGTTCAATGAATGCAAGGCAAGCCGCACGTCGGCAAGGAGATGCTATGGGCGAGACCAACCGGAAGCTATTTGTTTTAGACACCAATATCCTACTTCACGAACCCTTCGCTATATTTTCTTTCCAAGAGCACGATGTCGTTATCCCCATGACAGTGCTAGAAGAACTCGACAGAATCAAAGACAGTAAAAGAGACGTTGCTCGAGATGCGAGAATTGCGATTCGAACGCTCGAAGACCTGTTCAGGGAAGCCACACCAGACCAAATATCGGAAGGCATCCCTTTTTCTAAAGACATAAATGCATCTGGCAGTATTTCAATACTCGCTGACTACGAACTTCAAGAAAGCATCAAAGCCTTTGCCGATGACAAGGCGGGCGATAACCGAATCCTCAACGCTGTCCTCTATCTTCAAAATAAACGCGCACCACGCGAAGTGGTTCTCATCACCAAAGACATCAATATGCGTTTACGAGCAAAAGGCGCCGGTGTACGTTTTGTTGAAGACTATCAAACTGACCAACTGATTGATGATATCCAATACCTCACCAAAGGCTTCCAACAACTGGAAGGCTCATTTTGGGATGGTATCGATAATGTCGAGAGCAGAAGTTTAGGCGGCAAGACGCTGCACACCTTAGCAAGAGCGCCGTTCGAGCCAACCTTCCTCAACCAATATGTGATTGACGAAGAAAGTGACTTTGCCGCTCGAGTCGAGGAGATTGAGCCGGAAAGCATTACCCTGAGAGACCTCAGCCGCGAAAGATTGATGAATCGCAGAGCATGGGACATCACACCAAAGAACGTCTATCAAGGCATGGCGATTGATGCGCTGCTCGACCCTGATATTGATCTTGTGATTCTCACTGGCGCCGCAGGTAGTGGTAAGACACTGCTTGCTATGGCTGCTGCACTTGAACAAACCATTGAACGTAAGCAATTCGATAAGATCATCGTAACCCGCAACACCCCTGATATTGGTGAATCGATAGGTTTCCTTCCGGGTACAGAGGAAGAGAAAATGTTGCCTTGGTTAGCCGCAGTGACCGATACACTGGAAGCGCTGCACAAGAACGACCACTGCACAGAAGGCTCGATGAAGTACATCTGTGACAAAGCCAATATCCAGTTCAAATCAATCAACTTCATGCGTGGCCGCTCGATTCAAAATGCCTTTGTGCTTTTGGATGAGTGTCAGAACCTCACCGCTTCACAGATAAAAACCATCATCACCCGTTGTGGTGAAGGTACTAAGATCGTCTGCTCAGGTAACTTAGCGCAGATAGATTCTTCTTACCTAACCCCTGTGACTTCAGGCTTAACCTACATGGTTGAGCGTTTTAAAAACTTCGAAGGCAGTGCCAACATCCACCTCAATGGTGTGGTGCGTAGCCGACTAGCTGAGTTTGCGGAAGAGAACATGTAGTGACTCTATACGCTCACTGAATCAGTAATCTAAAAACAAAAAGCGCCTCACATTGGAGGCGCTTTTCAATTTAATATTTTGAAGTAAGTCGGCAGAGGTTAGTCTGAATTACTCAGTACCACCAACGGTTAGCGAGTCTAGTTTCAATGTTGGTTGACCAACACCCACTGGCACACTTTGACCAGCCTTACCACACACACCCACACCACGGTCGATGCTTAGGTCGTTACCCACCATAGACACCTGCTGCATCGCTTCGATACCAGAACCGATTAGCGTCGCGCCTTTCACTGGGTGAGTGATCTTACCGTTTTCAATCATGTACGCTTCAGACGCTGAGAATACGAACTTACCTGATGTGATATCGACCTGACCGCCACCGAAGTTCGGTGCGTAGATACCTTTCTCAACCGTCGCGATGATCTCTTCCGGTGTGTGTTCGCCCGGTAGCATGTATGTATTCGTCATACGTGGCATTGGAAGATGCGCGTATGACTCACGACGACCATTACCTGTCGGTGCTACACCCATTAGACGAGCGTTCAGCTTATCTTGCATGTAACCTTTTAGGATGCCGTTTTCGATTAACGTATTGTACTGACCGTTAACACCTTCATCATCGACGTTCAATGAACCGCGTAGATCCGTTAATGTACCGTCATCGACAATCGTACATAGGCTTGAAGTTACTTGCTCACCAACTTTGCCGGAGAATACTGACGACTCTTTACGGTTGAAGTCGCCTTCTAAACCGTGGCCTACCGCTTCATGCAGCAGAACGCCCGGCCAACCAGAACCAAGAACCACAGGCATGGCACCAGCAGGCGCTGCAACCGCTTCAAGGTTAACTAATGCTTGGCGAATCGCTTCATCCGCAAATTGGTAAGCAACTTGAGTGCCTTTGTCATCACTTAAGAAGAAGTCGTAACCAAAACGGCCACCACCACCAGCGCTACCACGCTCACGACGATCACCCTTCTGTGCAAGTACGCTAATAGACAAGCGAACCAGCGGACGAATATCACCAGCGTAAGTGCCATCAGTCGCAGCAACCAGCATCTGCTCATGCACACCACTTAAACTCACCGATACTTCAGTCACCATCGGCTCTTTAGTGCGAATGTAAGCATCTAATGATTTTAGTAATTCTGTTTTCTGCTGTTTTTCCCAACTCGCAAGCGGGTTAACTGCATCATAGTAAGCTTGATTAGAGTTGCGTTTGAACGCTTGAACCTTGCCGTTTTGACCTTGTTTAGCAATACCACGAGCCGCAATTGCGCTCTGCTTAAGACCATCCAATTGGATTTGGTCAGAGTAAGCAAAACCAGTCTTTTCACCAGATACTGCACGAACGCCAACACCGCAATCGATATTGAAAGAGCCGTCTTTAATAATGCTGTCTTCTAGCACTAAAGATTCGTGCCAGCTTGACTGAAAGTAGATATCAGCATAATCAATTTGGCGGGTAGCAATACTCGCCAATGTATCTGCGATATTTTGCTCCGTAAGCCCTGTCGGGTTCAGTAGCGCTTCTTCAATTTGATTAATGCTCATAGATGGCTCTTGTTTGTAATTAAAATTGATTGGTAAATCGAGAGTGTTGCGCGATGGGCATATTTTGCCTAATGGACTCGCAACTGGATGTGTCTATCTCAACCACCATACTTTTAGGATCTTGGTCTAACTGTGCGACCACTCGTCCCCATGGATCAACCACCATTGAGTGTCCCCATGTTTCTCTTTGGCAAGGGTGTTTTCCGCCTTGACCTACCGCGACAATCCACGACTGTGTTTCAACCGCGCGGCATCTTAATAGTACTTCCCAGTGCGCTTGACCCGTTACCGCTGTAAAAGCCGCAGGCACCACAATGATTTGTGCCCCTTGCTTACGTAACTCTGAATACAAGTGTGGAAAGCGCACATCATAACAAATACTCAAACCTAAGCGACCAAAAGGCGTTTCCGCTGTCACAACTTGGTTGCCCGGAGTGAAAATATCCGACTCTCGATAGCACTTATGGGCGTCAGCGACATCCACATCAAACATGTGTAGCTTGTCGTAATGAGCAACGAGGCAACCAAAATCATCAATCACCAAGGTGGTGGTCGTCACTCCGTTAGTTGTGCTTATCGGCATACTGCCAATGACGATCCAAATTCTGTGAAGCTTTGCTAGCTCAGAGATTTTCTTTTGCAGTGGACCATCATTTAAAGGCTCAGCATACTGGTGATAGTCGGCTTTACTGCCAAAGACTAACGCGTTTTCAGGGCACACAACCCACTTAGCCCCCAACCCTTTGCACTTTGCAACTTCTTGAGCAAGGTACTCAAAGTTCAACTCAGGGCTAGGGCCAGATGTCATTTGAATCAACCCAACACAATCCATGTGTATCGCTCCTCCATTCATTATGATTCAGAAATCAGCATTTCACCGTATATTCGCTGACTCGGGCATAAGGTCTTTTCGGCTAATTTAAGGCCTATTCGGCTAATTTTCTCAGCTTCTCTGGCAGCTGAAACTCGCCAGAGCTACGAGAAAGTTCGCTCACCGTTGGTGAATCCAATGGTCCTTTCACCGAATAATTTACTTGGGTAAAGACTTCCACAACTGGCGAGATAACCGTGGTCACCGCCAATACGTACAGCGCCGTTTGAGGGGTTACCGCAAAGGCCGTTAATACGGGAATACCCGAGGTAATATCTGGGGTAAAGTTCACCTCAGCATCAACCTGACGCGTGTTGAGGTTAGCGATACCTTTGATTTTCATCTCACCTGCGACCGCATCCATGTTCAGATCATTGGTCAGGAAGATACCATTTTGAATCTCGCCCGTTCCGGTGATGCTGTTGAAGGCCATACCTTTATCAAACACATCTGAGAAATCGAGCTGCATCTTGCGGATGATCGAATCTAGGCTAAACAGGCCAAGTAATCGAGCTGCGCCGCTCACATCCGAGATAATGCCTTTACCAAACTTGGTTTTAACGTTGCCATCAAGGGTATCCATTTTGATTCCCCAAGGCGAACCATCCCAATTTAGTTGACCTTCCAACGCGAATGGCGCTTTTTGAATCCCGGAAGTAATACCAAAGCGCCCCATGAGCTCACTGTTGTTTTCGCCTTCAACATCAACCGTTAGCGCGGAATGACTCTTGTCACCGTCCAGTTCCCACCAACCGCTGACATCCGCTTTATTGCCGCCGCTTCGAACCTGAATCTTCTTCCAATCAATGCGATTATCTTGTCTGGCCATCTCAACATCGACTTTACCGACCTTATAGCCTTGCAGCCAAAAGTCGTTCAGCGTCAGGGTCAGGTTTGGCATCGCATCGTGGATCTCTCTATCCAATTTGGATATCAATGGCGCAGCTTGTTCTTTACGTTGCAGCAGTTGCTGATCTTGGTTGTTCTTATCACTCCACTCAGGAACAAACAGATGCAGACGATCCAGTGAAACTGTCAAATCATAAGGAGGCAGGTAGTTAATATCCCCTTCTAGCTCTTGGCTAGACACTTCCATTTGCCACGCCTGTTTGTTCTTACGAGCACTAAAATCGACGTCATTCCAAGAGATACTACCCAAGATCAGCTCTTTACTCTCAAAGGTAATGCGGCTTGGCGCAGGTATGGTTGGCGTGTTCATTTGACTAAGTACAGCCGTTGAAGGCTTTACCGGTTCCATTACAACCGATAACCAATCATCGGCATTGAATTTGTCTGTACGAATCAGTGCGTGATGGCCCACCACCGGGCTAATTTTGTAGCCACCGCGACCAAGCACTAAGTTGGTCGCCGTTAACTCAGGCACGTCGCCTGTGATATCAATCTCAGCTTGGTACTTGGTGTTTGGCAATTGCAGGCGCGCGGTAATCGTCTCTTGGTTACCCGATGTCTGTAGCCTTGCAGAGCCACTTTCTAGTGATTTTTTCGCCAATGGATATGGGTAATCACTCGCCAAGTATTTTAGGTCTGACTGTAAGTCTAGTTGGTAGGTAAAGCCGATATCATTCAGCTGGATATCAATCTGGCTTTGCCATTGCGCATGACCTGATAAGCGGCTTAACCATTGCTCACCGATGTAAGGTTCTAGAGGCTTGACGTCCCAATCACCTAACACATCAATATCAACTGCATAGCCAGGACCATCATTAAGGCCCTTAAAATCAAGCGAGATACCTTGGTTAAGCAGATCCGCAGCGAGGCCATTTGCCGTCACTACGTCATTATCAAATTCAATTCGACCCGTGGTGTTCTCGAGCACCATTGGCGGCGCTTCAATCTCAACATGGTTGCCACTTAAGTCGGCGTAACCCCATGCTCTTGCTTCTTTTTCAGAATCAAACGGAATATTCAGCTGGAACTCAGAAGAGACATCACCACTCACTTGAAGTGCGGTTAAGGCTGCGCCTACCGAGCCCACCAGTGGCGAAGACGTCATGTAATCGCGTACTGCGTTGCCAGACGCCGTCGCTTTAGCTTCAATTTCAATATGGCCGCCTTCCCCTAAATAAGGAATGCGTCCTGTGATTCGATCTGCCGTCACATCCATCAGTTGAGCTGAGCGAGAATCCAGATGCATCGCATCATTTTCAAACAACAGATCAAGCTGAAGATCAGTAATCAGTGGCCACGCGGTATCAAAGCTGAATTTCGCATCTTCTAAGCCAACCCAAACCTGGAAAATACCATCGTGGTTAGTGTATGGATATTGAGACAAATCACCATGCCACAACAGTTTTACGGTATCCGCTTTACCGGCTTGAATCGCAGTTGAAAGGTAGTCTGTTAGATCTTGCCCAAGAGCCAGTGTAGGTAAGTAGCGCCATGTTTCACCGACATTGTAAGCGTCCGCTTCGCCGTAGAAGGATAAAAACGGGCTCGCATCTTTTGGGAAGTCTAAGCGGAATGCGCCTAGTACTTGTAAATCGGGGGTGGCAGCTGTGATTTTGTCTGACCACAGCTTCCAGCCGTTTTCATCTTGCTGCCAAACAATATCAACCTGACCTTGTTTGATATTCAAAGGCGCTTGGAATACGTCACCATAAGGGAACACATCGTCAATAACATGCAGGCTAGCTTTCGCTTCCGAGGCCGAACCAAACACACTACCAGACACTTGGCTAAAGCCTGGGACTAGTTCCCACTGCTCGATAGCAAGATCAGAAAAACTGGCTGAATAACGTAAACTGTCAATTCCCGAACCCATGGAAACACGGATATCAGAAACAGAGCCGCCCGGCGCCAATACGTTAATCATTTTGGTTGATTGTTCAGAGTCAGGCAGCAGCTTAATCAACGGAGTAATAGTCGCAATATCCAGCTCAGAAATGTTGAGTTGCCATGGACCTTGATTCCACTTGAACGCTACGTCGAGTTCCGGCCAAGGTGTGTCATCCGTTCTAAGGTTTAGTGAGTGACCATTTACTTGCCAACCATCATCAGTCGGCGACAACTTAAAGACACCGGACTCAAGCATGAGGTCATGCTCGCCATCTTCGTTCCACGCCAGTTCTGAGGGTAAAACCTCAACATAAGCGCTCACTGGCTTGCTATTTCGCAGCGTAAGCCAGCTATTCAAGCTCACAGTACCCGTTTCAATGCCGGATTCCGCCTGCATATAATGCGTAAGCCATGGCTTAACAGAAATGCTGTCGGCACTGACATAAAACTCACCAGTCACATCAGTCAGTGACCCACCATCAATAAAGTTAGCACTCACTGACAGAGAGTTTAGATTGGCATCTTTGATACTCACCACACCTTCAGCAAGGTGATGTTTGTCTGAATTTTGCCATTTTAAGGTTTCTATATCGAGCTGACGTTCTTCACCCGAAACAGAGTGATAAAGAATAGAAGAATCTTTTGCAGTTACATCGACGAGTGTTTTTAGCAGTAAATTATCGAGCTCTTGTATCACTCGCTTGGAAGACTCGGGATCTGTAGGTTCGTCTTTGCCATTTTGTCCGGCAAACAGATCAATTGAGCGGATATCAAGATACATTTGATTCATGACTAGATCGGCCACAACCGGGCGCATCTGCACGAGCGATTGAATCAAGTCAAACTCGACTTCAACACGCTCAACAGAGAAGGTCACATCTTCTGCATTGGGGAGGCTAGCTTTAACGCCTTGCAGAGCAATAGAGGGGTGAGTGTTACGCCAAAAACCGCCCACATCTTGAATCGAAAAATCAAAACCGGAGTGTTGGTTTACCCAAAGCTCAATTTCAGATTGATACTTGTTTAAATTGGGCAAGGCTACACGCAGTGTAGTAACGGCAATGGCTAGCGTTACTAAGAGAGTAACCACTAACCATAAACATGCACGTAGAATCAGAGTAACGCTTGAGCTCACAAAATTTCCATTACATCATAACAACATCAAACTGCTCTTGTATGTACAGAGGCTCAGCCTGGATTTTAACTTGCTTACCAATAAAGACTTCAAGCTCCGCAAGCGCATGAGATTCATCGCCCTCTAACGCCTCAGCTACGGCAGCTGCCGCATAGACCACAAATTTATCGGCGTCGTACGCACGATTCACTCGCGTGATCTCTCGAAGAATTTCATAACAAACGGTTTCAACTGTCTTCACACTGCCGCGGCCTTCACAAGCAGGACAGCTCGAACATAGGATATGCTCAATACTTTCACGAGTACGTTTACGAGTCATCTCAACCAACCCAAGCTGCGTGAAGCCATTAATATTGGTTTTCACACGGTCTTTGTCGAGCGCAGCCTCTAAAGAAGTTAGTACTCGCTTACGATGTTCCTCAGACAACATATCAATAAAGTCGATAATGATGATGCCACCTAAGTTACGTAGACGCAGCTGACGAGCAATCGCTTGAGTCGCTTCTACATTGGTGTTGAAAATCGTCTCTTCTAGATTACGACGACCAACAAACGCGCCAGTGTTGATATCAACCGTGGTCATCGCTTCAGTTTGGTCGATAATCAGATATCCACCAGACTTTAATTCGACTTTACGCTCCAATGAACGCTGAATTTCGTTCTCGGTATCGTACATATCAAAGATAGGCTTATCACCTTCATACAGCTCAAGCTTGTCTGTCAGCTCAGGCACGTATTCAGAGGTAAACTCTTTTAGGTTTTCATATTCTAGACGAGAATCGACCTGAATCTTGCTCAGCTCAGTACCGACGAAGTCACGTAAGATACGTTGGCTTAAGCAAAGCTCACCGTACAAGCGAGTACGCGCCTTGTGCTTACCACGACGCTCTAATACTTTTAGCCATAATCGCTTCAAGAATGCGGCATCTTGTGCCAACTCATTTGAATCTGCACCTTCTGCGGCAGTGCGGATGATGAAGCCACCATGTTCGTCACAGTAACGAGACACGACTTTTTTAAGACGGTTACGTTCAGACTCGCTGTCGATACGTTGAGATACACCAACATGACTTGCGCCCGGCATAAATACCAGATAACGAGACGGTAGAGTGATATCAGTGGTTAAGCGAGCACCTTTAGTACCAAGAGGGTCTTTGACCACTTGCACCACAATGTCTTGCCCTTGACGGACAAGCTCTGAAATATCACGAACCTGAAATTGTTTCTTTTCGTTTTCAGCGACACATTCAGTGTGTGGGACAATATCAGAGGCGTGTAAAAAAGCTGCTTTCTCAAGGCCTATATCCACAAAAGCCGCCTGCATTCCCGGAAGAACACGGCTTACACGTCCTTTATAGATATTTCCTACGATACCGCGTCGAGCATCTCGTTCGACATGGATCTCTTGAAGAGCCCCCCCTTCAATCATGGCCACACGAGTTTCACTCGGGGTCACGTTCAGCAACAATTCAGCACTCATGGTGCACCTCAGGTTAGTAATTATAAGAATTCTTGCAGTAGCTGGTCCGTTTCAAATAAAGGTAAGCCGACAACGGCGTAATAACTACCTTCGATTCGGGTGACAAAGCGTCCGCCCAAACCTTGGATCCCATAGCTACCGGCTTTATCGCATGGCTCCCCTGTTTGCCAGTATTGTTCTATTTCTTTTTCACTGAGGGGTTTAAACCATACGTCGGTAATAATGATTTCTGTTCTTTGTTTTTCTTCTGAAACCACAGAAACCGCCGTCATCACTTGGTGACGTTCATTCGCTAACTGAGTAAGCATGCGCTTAGAGTCAGCAAAATCGGTGGGTTTCTCAAGCACTTGCCCTTGGCTTACGACGACTGTGTCAGAACCAAGAACGACTATATCAGAGCCATGATCTACAGTATCAGAACTAGGAACGACATGCTGCCTTTCAGAAGGGTTATCTTTCAATAAAGACAACGCAGCTAAAGCTTTATCTAAAGATAGTCGCTTAACATATTCTTCGGCGGTTTCTTGAGCGTGTTTACACTCTTCAACATCGGTTACGAGGACAGAAAACTCATAACCGAGTTGAGATAGCAATTCTTTGCGGCGTGGAGAGCCGGATGCCAAAACTAAATGTTTCTTTTCCATCGTCACGCTACCTCACATGCCAATGGCGACGCACGCGTCTCATTAATAAAAACATCCAAGGCCAAAGTATACAGTTTATCAATGCGCTCCATAACGATAACGGATTGAAAACAACATCTTGGATCAAATATTCACCAAAGAAGATCAACACCTCAAACAAGACCGTTAACGCGGCAATGATCATCGCTTGCTGCCATAACGCCATGTTACGAATGACGAGGAAGTTCATCGCAATAATGTACATCACTATTGCCATCATCATGCCTCGAATACCCAGAGTAGAGCCGATCAAAAGGTCCCACAATAAGCCTAAAATCAAAGCACTACCCACGTTAACACGATGCGGTAGAGCCAAAACCCAGTAACACGTAACCAGCAGTAACCAAGATGGTCTAAATAAATCTAAGCTACCAGGCCAAGGGATCGTCTGCAGAATCAGTGCTATTAAAAATGAGCAGAAAATTACTACCTTGCTTCTCAAAACGCTATTGGCCATCTTCGCCCTCTAACAATGCTTGTTCTATGCTCGATTGATCCGCTTGCATCTGTTTGTTTTCATCAGGCCATACAAGCAGCAGGTATCTGAGCTTATCGAACTCAACCACAGGCTCTGCTTTAATCACAGCGAACTCACGTTTCGGGTCGTAATCAACGGCCGTAACATAGGCGACTGGATAACCTTCTGGATATACCCCACCAAGACCTGATGTCACCAACAGATCTTCTTCTTGTATATCGGTACTGGTTGGAATGTGCTCTAGCTGGATCTCATCAATCATGCCATTGCCCGAAGCAATCACACGGATGTCATTACGAATAACCTGAACAGGAATCGCATTGTTTGCATCAGTGAGTAGTAATACACGACTATTATGAGCAGCAACGAAAGTGACTTGGCCGACAATGCCTTTTTCGTTGATCACCGGCTGACCTTCATACACCCCATCAATCTGACCTTTGTCGATCACGACTTGATGGCGATATGGTGAAGTGTCTACCGCCATAACTTCTGTGACGACTTTCTTCTCATCACGGATAAACGGCGAGCCTAACAGCTTACGAAGGCGCTTGTTTTCTTCTTGATATTGCTCAAGCAGAATCAGCTCGCTCTTCAGACGCAAGACTTCTCGTTTAATATTATGGTTAGATTCAATTAACCCTTTGCGAGTGCTAAAACGGTCGTAAACACCATCGAACATAGTGCGAGGCAAGTTGGCTGCATATTGAATAGGCGCAACCATGCTGTTTAATAGATAGCGAACATTTGAGAAAGCATCTAAACGACTATCAGCCAGCATAAGGCTGGCTGATAAAATTACAGCAAAAAACAGGCGCAATTGTAGAGAGGGACCTCTACCAAAAATTGGCTTCATTCTATATTTGGTCCTAGAGCTACATTTGATCCTATAGACAAGGTCCTAGGCTCTTTACATAAAACTAGATAAGAAAAGAGCCTAACACTAGATATTATTCTTCGCTGAACAGATCGCCGCCGTGCATGTCGATCATCTCTAGAGCTTTACCGCCACCTAGAGCAACACACGTTAATGGCTCTTCTGCAACAACAACAGGGATACCTGTTTCTTCTGTTAACAGGCGATCAAGGTCTTTAAGCAGTGCACCACCACCTGTTAGTACCATACCGTTTTCTGAGATATCAGAAGCCAGCTCTGGTGGACACTGTTCAAGTGCAACCATGACTGCAGATACGATGCCAGATAGAGGTTCTTGAAGTGCTTCAAGGATTTCGTTTGAGTTTAGGCTAAAGCTACGAGGCACACCTTCAGCAAGGTTACGACCACGTACTTCGATCTCTTCGACTTCATCGCCAGGGTAAGCTGAACCGATTTCGTGTTTGATCTTCTCTGCTGTCGCTTCACCGATCAAGCTGCCGTAGTTACGACGAACGTAATTGATGATCGCTTCATCAAAACGGTCACCACCAATGCGAACAGAAGACGAGTAAACCACACCGTTCAGTGAGATAACCGCAACTTCAGTAGTACCACCACCGATATCAACAACCATTGAACCTGTTGGCTCAGAGACACGTAGGCCAGCACCAATCGCAGCAGCCATAGGCTCATCGATTAGGTAAACCTCACGAGCACCAGCACCTAACGCTGATTCACGGATAGCACGACGCTCAACCTGTGTTGAACCACAAGGTACACAAACCAAAACACGAGGACTTGGTTTAAGCACACTGTTGTCATGCACTTGTTTGATGAAGTGCTGAAGCATTTTTTCCGTTACGTAAAAGTCGGCAATTACACCGTCTTTCATTGGACGGATCGCTGAGATGTTACCAGGCGTACGACCAAGCATTTGCTTAGCAGCGTGGCCAACAGCAGCGACACTCTTTGCAGAACCCGCACGATCTTGGCGAATAGCTACAACTGAAGGCTCATCAAGAACAATGCCTTGGCCTTTTACATAAATAAGGGTATTGGCTGTACCTAAATCAATCGATAGGTCGTTTGAAAACATGCCACGAAGTTTTTTAAACATATTCTTCGCTCATCCTGCAAGAATTAGAAGACAAAAATTGCACTAAATGTACCAATGCCTTGCTGTTACGGCAAGGCATTGAAGTGCAAACATGGACTGAAACCCGCAATTTCTTACAGATTCCTAACTTAAGGGGCAAAAATTATATTATTACTGACCTGTTAAGCCACTTTCACCTCGGTAGATCACACGATCGTTACCGCGGTAGATACCAAATGTGACGACGGTGGATGGATCTTCATCACCCAGTTGGCGCCAGTTGTAACGTAGCCATGGTTGATCTTGATCACTGCCACTACATGAGATGTTATTTCCGCCATCGCTATCAGGCTCAGAGTCATCCATTCTTAACCACAGACGAACTTGCTCACGTGGCGCGTCTGTTCCTGCTGGCGTATTTTGATTTGCTGTGACCTCTTCTTCTCCATCATCCACATTTCCACTACCGTTAAGTGAAACTAAAGTGGTTGCCGCCCCTTCACTGTGCCAAATAACTTGTTTACAAGTATTAGCCCCATTGAAGGTACTGCGGTCATCATCCTCGTTAACAATAAACTCGCTGCCATCCCAGAACTCAGCGCGCAATGGAATAGTTAGAGTAGTATCAGAATTACCACCAATATCATCGAGCGCCATTCGACCATAACGAGCTGGAGGCTGGACCGGAAACTCGACAGAATCAGTCAAAATATCAGAGTCAGTAAATGAAACAGGATCAACTCCTGCAACAGTCAAGCCAAAGTGGGTAATAGTGGAGTTAGCATCTGAAGTATTAAACGGTGCATCTCTGCGGCTAACGTCATACAAATCCGTAACTCGCTGAAGAACAGCGGCACTATCGTTCAACAACCAATGCTTACGATCAGTAGACCAAGTGCCTGCCTCAGTATCCAGCAAGAACCCATTATCGACAGCTGTATCATCCAGAATACCAAAACTGGCTTGTAGGCTCGGGGCAAAGAATTGATAGTTGTTAAGCGCGTTACCAACACTGCTTTCACCTGATGCCATTGGGTATACCTGATGAACGGTTGAGTCATAAGGTTGACTTAGGTACGCAATATTATTTTGATTTGTAACATTCCACTCAGGGTCACCTTGCATGAAGTATTTGGGGTAAAAACGGCCGATAGTTTTAGACCCAGTGACACCTGAATCACCATTTGGAGGGGCAATGGTGCTATAAAAGTTACCCGTTTCAATTGCAACCAATTCAAAACTTCCTACCTCTGAGTAGGTTAACCCATCAAGTTGGTACCCACCATTTGACTGATCACTAATTGAAATACTCGGAGATATCGTGTCGGGCATCAAATAGCCAAGTACACCCTCACTTGGTGTGTCTAAATAATGGGAAACACTGATCGAAGCTTGAGACACAAAATAATTCGAAGGAACACCTACATTATTTGAACATACGGAATTTACATTAGCTCCGGTAATCATGGGTTTCACGTCCACATCAAAGCTCTCCCCCGCTGCAACAAAGCCACTACTACTGGATTCTGTACTCGTTCCACTTGAATCGCTATCAGTACATACAGCAAACTCATAAGGTTTAGATTTGACAACAAAGCTACCAACCAACCCCGAACTTGCGGAATCAGGCTGTTCATAAATAGGACACCCTTCAATTTCAGAACAATCAAAGCTAGGATCATTGATAACTACATTAACTTGCCCAACATTGCTCCAATTTACTTCAGTTGTAGCACCACCATTATCAAAATTTAGATCTGTAACTGAGAAGTCATCAAGTGATCCATCTTCAGGGGTAGGCATTTCAAGAAAGTAATCTTTAGAAGCATCAAATGATAAGTTTTTAGTATAGCCATTTACTGGGCTAACAACGCCTTGATCACAAGCTTGAGCCGTCACCTCTACCACTAACTCTTGAGAGTCTTGAGCTGCATTCATATGTATTTGGCTTGGGCTTGTATCAAACTTATAGGGCACATAAAAAACTTGTGTCGATGTTGCGGGCTCTGAATCGTAGACTCCCCCAACACTGAAACTACCAACCGTATCAGAGTCTAAATACAAGGTTCGAATGCCACCATCAAACGTATAATCCGGAGTTTCACACGCATTGTTAGCTTCACCCGTACACCATCGCGTTCCCGTTGGGGTTACCGTCGCTTCAAACTGCTCATTAGAGTCGACCAATTCGCCATTCTCTTCTAGGCGAAACTCAACCGGAATTCGCTCACAGGTTAGGCTATATAATTGTTGAGGTTCTACAACCAATAATCCTTGCTGTACTGGGGGTTCACAAGAATAATCAGGTTTGATTATCGTTACACCATTATCAAGCACGGCGACTCTCGCTGTCACGGCACCATGAATAGCTGTCTGATTTAAATCTACAGTATCTGCGAGAATAAATCCTTTGAAAGTAGAGTTCCCAACGTCAAATATGACCTCACCTTTAGGAGCGTATATAATGGGATAAGCGAAGTCAGATTGTATATCAACTGCCAAGTTAAACTTCATACGTGTTATCACATTTATTTGAGAGTTGCCCTCAAAGGCATATACCAAATCTCCTGCATCATGCTCATAATTATCAAA
This sequence comes from Vibrio sp. 10N.247.310.98, assembly GCF_041467395.1. Taxonomy (NCBI): domain Bacteria; kingdom Pseudomonadati; phylum Pseudomonadota; class Gammaproteobacteria; order Vibrionales; family Vibrionaceae; genus Vibrio; species Vibrio sp. 10N.247.310.98. The sequence goes on from NZ_JBFSUL010000019.1 coordinate 61,748, forward strand.
GGTCACCGTGGAATTATCAGGAAAAACCAGTTCTACACCCGCCCCTCCACTAACTTTAACATCTGAGATATAACTGTCTTCATCTAAGACGACTCGAACTAGATTATAATCATTCCCCTGCTTGTTGATAACGAGCTTAGACAAGTTACTCTCAATGAAAACATCTATTGTTTCACCGTTAATTTGGTAAGAACATATCTCTGAGTCCGCTCCGCAGCTCTGCAAAATATCCGAAGCCTTGCCCGTAATGGTTAAACTTTCTGATGGATTTTTTTCTGCAATAGAGGTTACGTAACTGCCTTTAATCTTTCTTAATTCAAGTTGGCTATCATTATTACCAACATCACATTGATGTTCATCACACACTGGAAAATTATAAATATGATAAAACTCACTCGCATCATCAAAACCCAATAATAAAAAGTCATCTTTTGTTGTCCATTTATCATTAAAGAGCTCATAGCCTTCAGAGACCTTTTTTAAAGATTGATTAATATAGTTATTAGACCAGCCGCTAAATTTTGTTTGCTGGCTGGTAACCGTCAATGAGCTATTCACACCAGTCCAACTCTGAATGGGCTCGGGAAACAAGTTACACACGTTGGCAACAGGAACCACCTCAGGTAACTCAAACGCAAAGTAACCCACTTCTTCCGGAATATGCGTGCGGTCTCTAAAGTCCTCATCTACAACAAAGCTAACTTGGTTCGTGTTAATGTTACATCGACGTAGCCAGCCTCCGTGTCCACCAGCCCTCTCTTGTTTATTAGCTATGATCCCGTCAATATTCGTTAGAGAGGTGGTAGCATACTTATCCTCACAGCCATCCAACATTGGGTCATTACCGCTTTGACTTGGCGTATCATGCCCTCTTGCAAATTGAACCTTAAAACCATCAACATCAAGGTTAGTATTGGTGGCTAACGTCGCTAAAAACGCGATCTTCTCATCGTCATAATCATCGTTACTGCGGTGAGAAGCACTTAGCTCCAAAAACAAATCAATGTATGACGTTTCATCGGTTCGCCTAACCTTGCCAGAGGTCATCCATTTATCATTGTTATTTCGAGTTTGAATTTGATGCAATACCACCGGATTAGAAGAAAAGCCAGCTCCGCCAAAATCGCTATAAAGGACTCTATCATTACTATTTGAGCCTGATTTAGCACTGGCTGCATCGGTGTTCAAATAACCCGCTATGACTTCATGGCCATTAAAATCGGCCACACCGGGCTCAATCGCAAGGTAACTGACTTCTGTTATCGGTTGGCTATCTAAATCTGAACCACCGCCATTCTTTGGCGCCTTAATCTGCTTGATGGTCGCTTCGGTTTTGCTTACCTCGGTAACCATTAACGTTGCAGGAGCATCCGCGTCAGGGGCACTTGAATCAATGGTTGGCATCACAAACACCAGTGGAGTGTTGGTATAAGACTGAGTCAGTGGGATCTTACATTCTCCACCAGAGCACTGAACGATACCAAATTCATACTGAGCATCGTTTGAATAAACCGGCGGTGGCTCGATATCCGAGCTGTCACATTCTAGTTCAGTACTGTCCCCACTATTAATATCGACGCTTTGCGGGTGAATACCTTTAAAGTCTGCGGGGTAATTGCCTAAAAAAGTAAAACCCTGCCCATCGTCAACGTAGTAGTCTGCGGTTCCGGCATCATTTCCCGCTCCCGGCTGATAAATCAGTTGAACACTATAGTCTCCCCCACCAACCATGTAACGAGGATCGCGAATAAAGGGCGTATCTCCCACCGTAGGCTCATTAATATCATTGGTCCAGATGGTGTATTCCGGGCGGTTATTTCCGGGCTCTTGCTCTGCAAACACAGATTCAACAAGCTGGGCGGAATTGATATTAAATGATATTTTAAATTCACCGCTCGGATCTACGTTACAAGTCGACGCTGTCGCGATCAAAGGGAATAGGCAGAAACAGGCAACTAAAATATATCTACATGCTTTCATCGTATTGACTCCTTCACCCACACTTCTTGATTACGTTGCACTTGGCTCACACCAGAACCGCAAATTACCGAAGACTCTAGAACATAGAAAACAAAGCCATCAAGCTCTCCTCGATTGGAACACTGCACTCGCTCAAGAGAGCAATTCACCGAAGCCGTATCAACCATAGAGCTTGCTACCGTAAAAATCCCACCTCCGGGTTGGAGATCATTGCTGCTACAAACACTAGCAACAGCAGAAGAAGCCTGAGGATCAGGATCCGGATAAAACTGAGTCATAACATACTCATTAACAGAGTGACTGAGCAACCAAGCTTGTGTGCCAAGTACAACTCGAGTGTTTGAATCATTATCAGACCAACTCGTTCGACTCAAACTTGTCGCTAAGAAACCAAGCACCACGATAACAAAGATGACAATGACTAACGCACTACCTTTTTGGGTTGATTTACGGGACATTAATCACCTGTATATCTAGCTCAAACACTGTGGACTCATTATTTTCTGCAAACTCGAGAATCAACTCAACAACACCGTTACTCTGAACATCCGCAGGTTGATAACTCAGAGTGCTATTCTCACTCATAACTCGATCGCTTATTGTGACACCATTACGAGTTAGTAAATTACTATTCGCAAGGCAATACTCCACAAGGTTATTTGAGTCAAAAATGTAGTGCCTTTTACCTACAGATTCACTGACAAGAGTGTTAGCTCCGTTTGGAATTGAAAAGTATGCAGCGGATGCACTTGGAGGAACTACATTATTGAGGGTGTATATATTATTTAGGTTGCTGATATCAGTATGTGGTCTAGTCGGGTTTATAACCAGTGACATAGATTGTAATGAACTGCTTGTCGCTCCGCTGTCACTCACTAGAAAATTAATATCCGCACCGGAGATCGCGTAGAAGCCCGAGTCAACAATGGGATAAAATGAGACACATCCGCTACTTACAGAAGCAGGAAACAGATTAGGTACAGCATGCCTCACTTCACGCGAAAGCTTTTCCAGTACAAATCTAGCTTCAGTTTGTAGTCGAAAGCGCTCTACAGAGCCAAAATAGCCTCTCACTCCAAGTTCAGTAAAATTCGCGACACCAAGCAAGACAATACTTGAGATGACAATAGCTAAAATCATCTCTATAAGCGTAAACCCTTTCCCTTTCATTAATACTCCCCTTTATAAGCGACTAAAGTGATAGGAGAGTTATTGCTGGCGGTAATTGTTAAGGTAAATTTCTGCATCGAAGCAGTTGGCGTATCGTTGGCAACAACCAAATCCACATTAAAATTAGTATAAGTGCTGCCAAGTTCAATTGGAGTACCAGAGCTCACCGAGCCGTAATCTCGAGCTAAAAGATCTGTCATAATACTTTGACCTAATGCTGAAGCTCGGTTGGAATAATTCACTTGCCCTGAAAGTGCGGATTGTGGTGCAAGAAAAGTAGAAAATGCGAGCATTGCAAACCCAAGTAGCACAATAACAATGATCGACTCGATAAGCGTAAAGCCATTATTTACGTACTTCATGGGCATACCTGATTACTTGGATAAACAAAACCTTGAGAATTGATACAAACCCAAGCCCTGTCTGAACTATTTCTTGGTGAAATGGTAATTTGAACGCCAGCTGAAGCGGCACTCTCAGGGTTACCCAATAAGTTGAATTCTATTGGGGAAGAGGTCGTAGAGAGAGGTTGAGATGAAAACGTGTAATCATCACTAGAAATAACATCACTTCTAGTTTCGGCTAGATTGTCACAGCCCGATTGAGAGCCAAGACAACCATTAGCTGCCACCAAACGTAAGCTTTCAGCCCCAGACACAGACATATCCATATTGGATTGCATTCTATTGAGCTGAATCTGTCGAACAACAGAAGAAACCTGCTCTTGAAGAGCATATAATTCATAAATTTGGCGACCACCAAATCGGCTGGCAGCTGTCACAGAGATAATCGCAAGTAAAAGAATCACCACAATTAATTCTACTAGAGTGAAACCTTTGTTTGGCTTTGTATTCATATAAGCCTTAATTGGTTAATTTGACTATCTAGATTATAAATTACTGTATGGAAGGATAAAGTAGCAGTTTAAACATATTAAATACAAAAAAAGACCAGCCGAAGCTGGTCTAGAACAAAAATCTAGTTACCACCACAGCCATCAGCTGCAGTGCCTAAATTTACAGTAGTAGTTGCAGCACTTGCCGCTGTTGTACCAGTAGCTTGCGTATAAGTAACGATACATGCCGCTGCGTTAGCAGCAGTGCCTGAGAATGAGTATGTAATACTGGTATTTGCAACACTAGCAGTTACAGACCAATCTGTAGACAAGCCAACAACTGCTGCACCAATACCATCAGCATCCGCTGTTGGGTAACCAAAAGAAGTTGTAATGCCCTCTACTTCTGGAGCTGGCGTTGCAGTGTACTCTTGAGACTCAACGCCCTCTACAGCAGCTTTGCCATAAACGATACCTGCAGCACTATCAATTGCACCTTTTAGACCTTGAAGTGAAGACTCACGAGCATCATCTTGCAGGTTTAGGAAACGCGGTGCCGCAGTTACAGCAAGAATACCTAGAATAACAATTACAACCACTAGTTCGATTAGGGTGAAACCGCCTTGTCTTTTCATAGTTAAGCTCTCTCTATGTTTAATTTTACGCAGACTTACTGCAAAGTTACGGTCACACGACCAGTTTTAATTTCGTAAACAAATTCATGTTCTGTACTACCTTCTAATTGAACGTAAGTACAGGTTGCATCACCTGAATTCGCTTGCGCTGAATATTTGTAATTTGAGTCATTAGCGACATCTGAAACCGCACCTACTTTAGGTGGATTTTGCAGCAAGTTTTCCATCAACTCAGAACATGTTTCATCTGAAATATCTTGTGGAGCAGTGCTCGAATTATTGTTCAGAGTCCACGGATAGCCATCACGAAAGTCGGTCTCGACGTTGTTACTGTTTTTTGATCTTGTTAACCAAAAATCAACACCATCATAGTTTACAGTATTGTATGTTTCAACACCTATCTTCTCTGATGGCCTAGCCTCTGCTTCCCACTGTGCTCTTGCCGACAGTACTGCTGTCGCAAAACCGCCAGCAACACCTTCAATACTGGATTTTTTAGCCTCATCTGTCACATCTAAGAAGCGAGGTAGGGCTGCAACCGCCAATAAACCAACGACTACAATCACTATGACTAATTCGACAAGGGAGAAACCCTTTTGATTTTTAAGCATTTTCTACCTACTCATCTAATTACTAACGCGCATTATACATTTGCACACGTATAAAACCATAAAAACAGTGTCAATATTCTCACAAAGCCAAAATATTGGCTTTTACACTAAACCTTTCGCTTTCAAGCAATACATCTATCTGATATTTATCAGAATAATGATAACTACAGTGAAAGTGTATGTTGTCACTTTTATCTTCAACTCTTGGAGAGCTTAGCCCTAAAATGCTCCCTTGAGGATATAATTGATCCAGCCAATAATTACAGTCTCGCTCCGTACCTTGGATAGGCATTACCCACCCAGTTCTGCTGTAGATCTTTGGGGGTTCCGAGCCTTCTTCTTGCCCAGCACCCGATAACAAATACTGCTGTTTGAACAAATTGGCTTGCTCTAAAATCCGCTTGCTCGCGACGATAAATGCCGTGTTAGTCGCTTCTTCTTCTACCGTTTTGAATGCCGAAAGCACACCGACAATAAGAAAAAGAATAACCACTGTCCAAATAACAAAACGTGAGCGTTGTAGGTTATTTAGCATTCCCTAGCCTTTGATCGCATCCAACATTCCCCACATCGGCAAGAAGATACCTAGCGCCAAAATCAGCACCATGCCTGCAACGATGGTTAACAAAATGGGTTCAATTCTGGCGGTTAAGGTTTTCAGATCGTAATCGACTTCGCGGTCATAAAAATCAGCCACTTCAAGTAATAGCTCATCAATACGACCCGTCTCTTCACCGACGGAGATCATTTGTATCACGAGCGGTGTGAAAATTTCGCTGTTAATCGCGGTCGACGAAACCGTACTACCGGCTTCAATGGCCGATTTCATGGCTTGAACTCGCAACTCTAGAAAACGGTTATCTAAAGCTTCCGCCGAAAGCGCTAGCGACTGGTTCAGTGGAACACCCGCTTTAAGCATCAAAGCAAAAGTACGCGAGAAGCGTGACAACAGTGCTCGATTCACTACCCCGCCAATGACCGGCATTTTTAAGCGTAATCGATCCCACTTTTCCAAGCCTTTGTCTGTCTTCACCCAAGCTTTAAAAGCGAAGATAAGACCAAAGATCACTCCAAGCATTAAGCCCCAGTAATTCACAAAGAACTCAGACATACCAATCAAGATACGAGTAGGCAGCGGCAAGTCGACACCAAAGCGCGCAAACATGCTTGAGAACTGTGGAATAACCTTGATGTTAAGAATGAACATTGCAATCAAGATAAAACTGATCACGAATGTTGGGTAACGCATCGCAGTCTTAATTCGTTTGCGAGTCTCAACTTCTTGTTCGTAATATCCAGCTAATTGCAGTAAAGCCTGATCTAGACGGCCTGTGTTTTCACCAACGCCAATCATCGAGACAAACAACGGACTGAATACCTTTGGGTGCATCTGCATTGACGCCGCTAAGCCGCGACCATTGGTTAGCTCAGCAACCACCTCTTCCAAGGCGGCTTTCAGCTGCTTATTTTCGCAGTTTTGAGTGAGGCCTTTCATCGATCTTAATAGTGGTACACCCGCTTTGGTTAGGCTGTATAACTGTCGACAAAACAGAACCAACACCTCTAACGGTACACTCGGAAAGAACAGACTCGATACATCCATATCTAAGACTGAACCACCACTTTTGCCCAGTTTGATAGAGGTTGGAATGATCCCTTTACTCATCAAGCTTTCAGCAGCAAGATCTTCGTTATTCGCGTCTAATTGCCCACTTACTTGACTACCATCAGAGCTGCGACCTACATAACGATACGTTGGCATATCATTCTACCCCTACAGATAAATTGGGTCAGTGGCACCGGACGCATCACCTTCGCCAAGATGCATTATCTCATCAAGACTCACGACACCTTGCAGAGCCAATTCCATCGCAGAAGCCAATAACGGTTTATAGTTTTCAGACTGTCTCGCCTTTTGAGCAAAACCTACCGCATCATTAGCTCTCAGTGCATCCATCATGTTTTGCTCTAGCTCCAACATTTCAAATACACCAATTCGCCCGCGGTAACCGGTTAAGTTACAGTTCTGGCAACCACGGCCTTTCATAAACGGCACACCTACTTGGTTAGGGAAACGGACGCTCAGCCATTGCTTGCGAGGTTCATCTAACTCATCCTCAACCTTACAATCTGTACACACTTTACGAACTAATCGCTGTGCGACTACTGCTCGAACAGCGCTCGCGACCAAGTAACCCGGAGCACCCATATCCATCATACGCAACGCGCTGTCTACCGCATCATTGGTATGTAACGTACTTAATACTAAGTGGCCGGTCAGTGCAGCTCTCAAGCCTATCTCAACGGTTTCGTGGTCACGCATCTCACCGATAAGAATAATATCGGGATCCTGACGTAGAAAGGTTCTCAAGATAGTAGAGAAATCGAGATTGATCTTAGGGTTTACCTGAACTTGATTCACACGAGGTAGGCGGTATTCCACCGGGTCTTCCGCAGTAATGATCTTTTTACCCGGTTCGTTTAATTCACTTAACGCGCCGTATAAGGTTGTTGTTTTACCTGAGCCGGTTGGTCCGGTAACCAAAATCATGCCATGTGGACGGCGCAATTGTTGACGCAGACGAACCAACAGATCACTCGGTATGCCCGACTCTTCTAGTTTACGTAGGCCTGCTGACTGGTTAAGAAGACGCATAACCACTGATTCACCGTGCTGTACTGGCATGGTCGACATACGAATATCAACCGACTGACCTTTAGCTCGGATATTAAAGCGGCCGTCTTGAGGAAGACGTTTCTCTGAAATATCGAGGTTTGCCATCAGCTTCAAGCGCAGTACAAGTGCTGAAGCAATATTCACTTCATTCAGCAATGTTTCATGCAGCACACCATCAATACGCTGACGAAGACGCAATACGTTTGAATCTGGCTCGATATGGATATCCGAAGCACCAACCTGAATAGCATCTTCAAATAGTGAGTTGATCAGCTTAACGACGGTAACTTCATCACTGTCTTCTTCAGCGATATCGAAATCAAAAGCATCATTAACTTGGTGTTCAGCGTGAAGTTGCTCAGCAAACGAGGCAATCTCTTTGGTTCTTCGATAATAGCGATCGAAGCCATCAACCAATTGCCTTTCTTGAGCAACAACGAATTCAAGCGCGTAATCGCCGAGCTGACCAAGCAAAGACTCTTGGGCAAACAGATCCGCAGGGTCACTCATTGCAACACGCAAAGTGTCACCTTGGCGTCCAATAACCAATGCACGAAGGCGACGAGCATGTACTTCGGGTAAAAGCTGTACTGCTTCAACATCGACAACGGCTCGGCTTAAATCAATAAGAGGAATCGCTAACTGCTGCGACAAAAAGCTCAGCATTTGCTGTTCTGACAAGAAGCCAAGCTCAATTAGCGCATCACCCAGCTTACGCCCAGTACTTTTCTGAGCGGCCAGTGCTTGTTCAACTTGAGCCTCAGTGATAATGCCTTCTTCGACAAGCAAATCACCAAGTCTTTTTCTTAATCTAATTTGCATCGCCGCTCTCCTCTAAAGCATTGAGTATTTTTAACCGGTCACGCACAAAGCTTTGTGATTGAGATGAGATACCGACTCTGGTTAACGCACCTTGGTATGACGCTTTAGCAGCTGTGAAATCGAGTTGACGTTCTTGCTGAATCGCTAAGCCTAACCACCAGCGAGCATTATCTGAATCGACCTCAACCAACTTTTGGTAACTTTCCAATGCCACTTCTTCTTGCTGACTCTTTTGACTCAAGGCCGCACGCATCGCCAAATAATTTTGGGTAGGGTTCGGTGGTAAATGTATTAACGGACTTAAAGCCGCTTCTGATTGATTCGCTTTTACCAGCAGTTTTGATAACCCTAAACGCAGTTTTTCACTGTTGATGTTGAGCTTGATACCAGACTGATAAAGCTCATAGGCTTTGCGAGTATCGCCTTTACCAAAATAGAGAATCGCAAGTTTCTGACGGACATCTTCATTTCTTGGGGTATAACGCAGCGCCTCGGTATAACCTTTCAACGCACCAGTAAGATCGTTCGCATCAAGCGCTTTCTGAGCTCGACCTTGTGCATTCACAGATAGCTGTTCCGGAGTTAACTCAACCTGCTCGATCAACATTCCGCTATTTTCTGAACCACCAGAGGTTATAGGCTCATTAGAGATAGACGCAGGATCTTTTTTGGCCACACTAGCAACGTAAACTGGTTGGGGGATGTCAGTCCTAATCGTTTTAGGCGTGCTTAGAGGTTTAGCCGGTGTTTGTTGTTTTGTCGCTTTTGGGGCAGACATAACAACTGATTCGGAAACACTAGGCTTAGATTGAGCGCTTTTTGCCATCGCAGTGTTTTCTGTTGAAAGGATCGCAGAGTCTAGTGTCACCAATTTCTTAGTTGGCGATGAGATAGGTTGAGCGGCTTCCTGGATGCCATTTGAATCATCAACGACAGAGACTTGAACCTGTAAATCTCGAGTTGAGATTGACTGCTCAACAATAGACTGATCAATCACAGGGCCTTGCGATATCGCCCAACCGCCCATCGCTAAGCTCAACGTAAAACCTGCAACAACCCAAACTAGGGGGGAACGCGTTTTTACTTTAGGTACGACTGCCGCTTCAATCGAAGTCGCTGACTTTTTCTTTGCCAATTCAGACAAGGCGTTGTTAATGACGCTCATAATTAATTCCAACCCCACAGTATTGGCGTTTTAAATTTAGGCTTACACACATCGTACGTTTCATGCATAGCTGAAAAAAGATGTTGGTTGTCGATACTTTTCTTATCTTCACTGAACGAAAGCAATAGAGCCTTATGGCAAAGTTGGTTTATCAATCTAGGGATACCTAACGACGAACGACAGATCGCCTTTTTTTGATTCAAGCTGAATAACTCAGGGCTGCCACCAGATTTAGCGATTCGATTATCAATATAAGCCACCGTTTCATCGAGATTCAGCGGTCTCAGTGTCGAACTAAATGTGATTCTTTGGCGAAACTGCCTTAGGTGGTAAGCCTCTAATCGAGCATCCAATTCTGGCTGACCTAATAAGACAATCTGCAGCAGTTTTTTATCTTCCGTTTCAAGGTTACCAAACAACCTTAATGTTTCGAGCGCTTCATCCGATAGAGCCTGAGCTTCATCAAGAATAGCCACCACTCTTAAACCAGAATTGTGCAATTCAATGAGCTTATGCTGAATGTTATCAACCAAGGTTGCTTCATTATCGACAGCTAAACCAAGCTCTGTTGCAACCGCCTGGCGCAAGTCTGCCCCTGATAACACAGGGTTTGGTAAGTAGATCAGAGCTGTACAGTCATGTAGGTGATTGACCAACATCCGGCAAACCATGGTTTTTCCAGTGCCTACTTCTCCGGTCACCTTAATCACGCCCTCACCCATTTCCAACGCCGAGATTACCGTCTGAATCGCTTCGAAATGAGGCGCTAAACCATAGAAGAAATCGGTATTCGGCGTTAAGGTAAATGGCAGTTGTTCAAAACCAAAGTGAGCTTGATACATACGACGACCTAGCTTAGTGAGACACTGCCACTCTATATAGAGAAAATAAGCAATTACTCTTCATCAGGGAACCACTGTTGAAGAAGATCACGTGAACGCTCCAACTCATTTTGCCAAGTATTCACACCCACGATCGTTGGCTTAAGCAAGATCACGAGTTCAGTTTTTTGCGTTAACTGATTGGTGTTACGGAACAAATGACCTAAGGCTGGAATATCACCGAGGAATGGAACTTTAGAGGTCACATCACTGGTGTTGGATTTCATCAAACCACCAATAACAACCACATCGCCATCTCGAGCTCGAATCACTGAGTCAGACTCACGAATAGAGCTTTTCGCCAAAGGAAGCTGCACCACACCCGTTGTAGAACCAAGGTTGAGCTCTTTCACTTCTTCCTCGACCTCAATAACGGCTGGGTGAACATGTAAGAATACGCTACCTTTATCATCTATCTGAGGGGTCACATCTAAGGAGATACCCGAAAAGAACGGAGTTAACTCAACCTCAGGTGCGACGTTCGCGTTGTCACCACTGCCTACCGCGCTAGATAAATCCGTCACGTAGTATTCGTCAGTACCCACTTTGATAACCGCTTTCTGGTTGTTTGCAGCTGTGACTCGTGGGCTTGATAGAACGTTCAGGTCACCTTGAGTATCCATAAAGCTCAATACCGCTTCAAAACTGCCATCTGAGATCGTTACGTTGGTTTGCCCGCCTAACAAAGAGCTGATCGCATCTAATGGAGGCAAAGTTCCACCAGGTCGATCAATTACCACACCGCCGCTGCCAATCGACTTAGATAAATTAGACCAGCTAATACCTTGTTGGTAACCATCACTCAAGGTTACTTCCATGATTTTGGCTTCTAGGATAACTTGACGCTGCAGGCGTTTTTGAGAAATACCTAAGAACTCTCGAACCTCACGAATTTCGTCAGGGTAAGCACGCACTGTAATCACACTCGCTTGCGGGGTCACGACAACGCTTTGCCCATCGCCCGAGCCAATTAAGTGAGCAACCGCCGCTTCAAGCTGTGGCCAAAAATCACTTTCAGAGGTCGTTTCAATCTCTGTACCACCATTCGATGTCGAGTTTGATGAATTAGAAGAGTTAGATGAATTTGACGAGTTTGAGTTCGAGTTTGAAGAGCTCGATGAATTCGAATCTGAGTTAGAGATCGTGCCGGTGGTGATCGTCGTTAGTGAGCGACCAGAACGCTTAACTTGTAAGTAATCGACAGGGATCGTTACGGTGCGAAGACCGGCAGGATAAACTTGAATCACTTTGCCACGCTTTTCAATATCGTAGCCATACATATCTTGAGCAACAGCCAGTACCTCATCTAACGTCACGTCCGTTAGATTAAGCGTAAGGTTTCCAGACACACTTGGGTGAATAGCCGCACTATATTCCGTACCTTTCACTAAGCTGGCAAAAAAAGTTCTCGCTTCAACGCCTTTTGCCTGAATACGAAAACGCTTAACCGTTTCCATCCCCGGAGACATCGAGTCAGAATTAAGCTGAGGCATAAGGTCATCTTGAACCGACGAAGGCAGCTCATGAAGCGCTCTGCTATTGGCTTCATTAATTGATTCGTTTAAAGACTCTTTAATCTCAACAGGATCTCTATGCCCCATCGAACAGCCGACTAAAGATGACACTAGGATTGCTACTACAAGTTTACGCATGTCTTCACTCTAACCTTAATTATTCTTAACATCTAAAGAGAACATCTCTAATTTCCACTGCTTAGAGCTTCTCTGCAGAGTGACGTATTCTGGATCTATGTTCTTAACTCGGTACCCTCTGATCGTTTCCCCTTGTCCGAGAATCTGACCATTCATAATCGCATAGCAAGGCGTATCTCCCTTACACACGATGCTTTCTAAAGAAGGCAAGCGATAACGAGTTGGTGCTTTCTTAGCAGGCGCCGTTTTCTGTTGAGGTGAAAGCCAGCCTAATGGCGCCGTGGGATCTTGCTCAGCCCACACAAAAGAGCTACTAAATAGCAAGGACAACAAAAGAGTTCTAACCACCGATAAACTCCTGTCTAGTACCTAATGTGTAAACCTCGAACACCAGTCGAGCTTTAGGATATTCTTCTACTGAGTATTCAAATGTGCGCCAGTAGTAACTCACAGGTAGAGACTCAAGTGCTTGAAGGTAAGCTGAGATATCAAAGTAACTGCCGGTTAGCTCCATTCTTACAGGGTGAAGAAAGTAGCCTGAATATTCGCTGGTCTCTTTATTGTTCGAAATCGCTTCTGGTTTTAATGACTCTAGCGATTCAAGCTTTAGTCCATTACCGGCGTTAAGAACGCTCTCCAGTAACTGCGACATTTGAGAAGGTGTGATTAATCCATCAACAATCTGAGAAAGCTGAAGAGAGAGATCTTGGCTCTCCACCAGCAGCTTTTTGTACTCTCGATTAATTTCTTTGTCTGGGTCTTTGTTTAACTGAGCTTGTAGAACAAGTAACTCACCTTGCTGCCTTTGGTTTGATTGAGTCAGGCTGGTCGCCTTGGCATTTTTCGCTTGTAAGTCGAGATACGCGGGCTCTACCAATAAGGTAAACAACAACATCGATAGGCCAACAAAACCACACACGAAAAGTAGCCATTTTTCTCTTTGGCTCAATGCAAGAAACTTATCGCTAAGTTGATTCCACTGCTGCATTATTTACTCTCCCGACGAGTACTTAACTCAAACGTCACCACATCCTGATCATTACGACCTATTTTTAGTTTTTCAAAAGCACGTCCAACTAAATTAAGCTCACTTTTAAACTGACCAATCCAGTTAGGAACGACATTTGCGTTACGAGCTAATCCACTAAGATCTAAAGTATCGTGGGTCATGTAGATGTGCGAAAGAGAGATGTCATTTCGGCCTAGTTTAGCTAAGGAATTCATGACGCCAGAATACCCGACTTGTTGGGATTCGTCGTATTGCCCGACCGCCTTCAAAGCCTCTTTTTTTGCTTGAGTCTCACGTTTGAGACGCGCAACGGCCGCCACTTTCTCTGGGGACGGTTTGTGTTGAGTTAACTTACTATTCAATTGGTTAACTTGCTTGTTAAGTTGATTCGAGTCTTGTTGCAGGGCTGTTAGTTCTTTATCTAGATTAGATACTTGGTACTGCATCGCGAAGTAACCACCAAGCAATAAAACACAAACTAGCCCCCAACTCGCAACAACATTGGTAAGCGTAAAATATTCTTTTTTAGGCTTAAGATGTTCAGGATAAAGGTTGACATTAAAAGTATCTTTTTCAGCTGCGAGTTTAACCAACAAACTCTCTGAATTATCACGCTCACCTTCTACCAACAATGAAACTGTCGAGCTCAATGTACTATTTAAGGCGCTTTGTAATTCAGCCTCATCTTCCTCATCACAGCAGATTTTCAGCTGGTGAAGTTGAGTGCCTTTAATTTGCGAAGAAAGGTAATCTATCGAACGTTGGAGTTCTAAAGCAAGGCCATCCAACTGCAGAGCACTTGATGCTACGCCAGTTAAAGGTGGAACAACACTTCGAATCGTTCTTTGAAAACAAACGGTATTTTCAACAAACGCACCCAACTTAAAGTGTGAATTTGAGCTGCGCTGTAAAAGGATGAAGTTAGACAACTCGCCAGCACTGTAACCCCAGATTTCATCTTCAGGAGCTACTCCAACTAATTCGATCTGAACCGAGTTGGCAATATTTAGAAGCTTATCTAACAGCTTTTTAGGCAAGACATACACTTGCAGCTTGTTCGACGTCGGAAGCGCGACCGCACTCGCCGTGATCTCAGTAACCCTTTCAGAGACGAGATCTTTGAGTAAAAATGGCAACGCAACCGACCATTCACTCTCTGGAATATCCGGTTTATCAAGTTGATAGGTTTGGTAGTAGTTAGCACAGACAACCAACTGGAGACGATTACTGGCAAACGCCTCACTGCTAAGCGATTTTTTTAGCGCACTCTCCCAGTCCCCATTAACCACGGGAATACTGGTTACTTGAGGTTCTTGTTCTGTCGATGAAATATAAATGGCATCATTGCCCAGCAGGACAACTTGCGAGCTACCTTTATTATTCGTTGGCTTTATCTTGTCTAAAATCGCTTTAAAATTCATTCTTAACTACTACTCTTACGCCATCGATTTCTTCGTCCAACTTTTACAACAGATTCCGCTTTCGCGGCTTTTTCTGCTTGATTAGGCAAAGGGATAATTTGTTGTTCTTCGTCGAAATATCTCCCTTGATAGCCGTTAATGCCTAACTCTATCAAGGTATTCTTTTCTTGTTTTGTCTCGACTCCAACGGCAATAACTTGAGTTGGAGAATCACCACACGCCCCAATTAAGCTTCGAACAAACAGTTGGTTCTCATGCCTTTGGTCGATTTTCTTTATTAGGCTTCGATGAAGCTTAATATAATTAACCTTCAAATCCTTTATATAGTGAGTGCTAACAATGGTTCGCCCAGCTTGGCCAACCACAACTTTACACCCTAAACCTCGCAACATCTTTGCCACCGGTCTCATATAATCAAGATGAGCAATCAAGTGCCCTTCTGGAAACTCAAACGCAAGCTGAGAGCGGTGTTGAGCAGAGAGCTGTAACAACTCACTCCTAAACCACTTAAAGTGCTGTTTATTAGCAAACGGGGTAACATTCAGATTCACTGAATAGTTGATAGGTTGAGTTGATTCTTTCAACGATTTCAACACAACCTTTAGAACCGATTGGTCCATTTGAGCTTGATAACCCACTTGCTCTACCGCAGGCATAAATCGAGACGATTTCAATAAACCTTTGTCAGGATCCTGAATTCTAGTAAATGTTTCTCTATGTAATTCATTAACTTGACCAGATTCCGGCATAAGATAACACCGCTGAGCAAAGATTACTAAATTTTCAGGAAGCAGCGCTTTATCAAGTAATGTTCTCCAACGAACACTGCCTCTATCAAGCTCATTCTTATTCTCTTTCGGGTAACGGCTCCAGTTATTAATACGCTCTAACTGAGCACTCTTTAGTGCCGTTTCCGTTTCATCCATGATCTGGCTATGACGCTCACCTTCGGTATACATGGTCACACCAATATGACACCAGTTATCCGACTCTAAAGGCTCTGGCGGAGTTAGCTTATCTAACTGCCTTAAACACTGAGCAGCCAAGGTCGCAATATCTTTTGCGCCCTGATGAGGGATAAATACAGCAAAGTCCGCTTCGTAATAGCGAGAAAAAATGACATCGGGATAGCGTTGAACGATATTCGACAGTACTTCACCGACTTCAATAATAAAGCCGTCTGTGGTTTGCTTATCGTTAGCATCACTAACTTGCTCCCATTCGTCGATACGTATCAGTAACACACCGCCTCGAGCACCACTTTCATGCAGTGCCGATTCCAGCTTATTATCGAATAAAACTCGGTTTGCCGTTCCCGTGAGTTTATCTAGGAAAGTATGGGTACGAATAAAGGTATCAAAGCGACTTCGTTCTTGACGAGCATCTTGTAGCTCTTCAATCAATACATCTAAGGCTTCGCTTGCGGTATAAGGCCACTCTCGCTCATCTCCCTTTGCATGAGCTTCAACCTGACCGGCCAAGATCATTCTTCCTCGCTCTTCCAAGATTTCAGAACCCATGAGTTGTTCTTTCAACCAACGAACACCGCGAGCAAGACAGAACAGAACCAATGCGACAGCCAAAGTAATTGACCACATCGCTTCCATTGAGTAGTTGTAGCCAATATAAGGAGGAAGTGCTTTAAATTCGATTCGGTAGCCTTGATTACGCTCTAAAATGAAGCTTTTCTCATAAAGACGATTGGGATCAATTTGTGGGGAGGTATCTTTGAAACGATAAACGATGCCGGTCTTGTTCGAGAGTTTCATCTCAACAATATTGCTCGCCTGCAACATCTTAGGCATCCAACGCTGCATTGAATACGCGGCGTCAGGGTCTTCCATCTCTTTATCTACAACGTCGACAATGCCAACCAAATAATGGTCTAAATATTCCTGTCCAATACGCTTAAAGGAAAGTGTGCCACCAATAAAAAGAATGAACATCGCGCTGATCACTATCACGGTGACAAATGCGACCAATCGAGTGCTCAATTTTAGTGTCGGGGTATATCTCATGAATAACGAAATCCTTTTCAACTCACATTATACCGTATTGCTACTTATACTATAAATTGACGTTGTAAATAAAGCGTTAAGAATTGTAGGTAACAAAAAGCCGCGATGAATGAAGTGACCCCGTAAAGTTGGACATTTCTGTTAAGCGGCTTTCAAGGCCTGAGT